>NZ_RZTI01000235.1:0-4175 GCF_003997275.1 Mesorhizobium sp. M6A.T.Ce.TU.002.03.1.1 | reverse complement strand
CCGACAAGGAATTCCGCTCGGCTGCCCACGAGCACCTTGCACTGGAAATCTTCCGGCGCGTGCGCGACCGACAAACGGCGGAGTGACGAGAATTGATTGCAGCGAATTGCAGGAAAGGAATTTTGAGTGCCAAAGCTCGGATTGCACGCCTTCGTCAGCAGGGGCACAAAGACGGGAGAGCTTCTCTTCCCACACAAGCACGAAGACGGCACTTACGTTGTATCGAAGACCCGTTTCGAGGATGACTACGTCCGCGTCGGAAACGAGAGTGAAATTCTGTCGTGGCTCGAAAAGGGCTTTGCGTTGCGGATGTCAAATCCGGACAAGGGCATCAAGGCTCCCAGCCTGATCATGCCGGAGTCGATATTCAGACCAGTCATCTTCTAGATGCTTCCGTAATGGTCTCGGAAAAGACCGGGGCGTCGCATTGCTCACGGACTCCCGGAAGCTAGCGAAATCTATGCGAAATTTCAAAGGGTTAGTGGCGCACCCGACAGGATTCGAACCTGTGACCTCTGCCTTCGGAGGGCAGCGCTCTATCCAGCTGAGCTACGGGTGCTTTCAGGATCGACAATCCGGAAAACGAACCAGCCGGTGAACCGGCCAGCCACGGCTTCTTAGCGGAAGCAGGCGCAGGCTTCAACGGGCAAGTGGCAGGCGGCCGGGCTGCGAACTCGGAATAACGCATTTTTCGGATTGCTCATTCCGCGGAGCCCACGATCTGGAGCCTGCCATGACCCTCGAACGTGCGAGAAGCAAGCCCGAAGGCCGGCAAACCTGCGGTTTTGTCGGACCTATGAAGAATGGCGCCGAAGCCTGAAATGAAAAACCCGCCTCGGCGGGCGGGTCGTTGGCGCAAATCAGCACCATGAATAAATTCCTAGCATAACTGCCGTCACCTGTCAAGTTGCCACACCGATCAAGAGCTCGCCCCCGCCGAACATCACCCCTCACTGCTCCTCGGCGTACAGCAGCCGTGTCGTCGTGTTCGATGCCGTCGACAGGTTGCGCTGGATCAGCGCCTCGACGTGGTCGTTGCGCTGGCGCGCGCTGTCGGCGCCCATCACCACGAGGATGAGCCGGCGGCCGTCGGCATCGTAGGAGGTGACGATGTTGAAGCCTGAGGCTCTGATATAGCCTGTCTTGATGCCGTTGACGCCGCGGACGCGGCCGAGCATGTCGTTGTGGCCGCGCACCAGCCGGCCCCGGAACATGAAGTCGCTTTCGGAGAAATAGTGGAAATGCTGCGGGAAGCGGGCGCGCAGCGCCATGCCGAGCACCGCCATGTCGCGCGCCGTCGTCTGCTGGACGCCGTCCGGCAGGCCCGAAGCGTTGCGGAAGACGGTGCTGCGCATGCCGATCTGGCGCGCTTTGGCGGTCATCATTGCGGCGAACGCGTCTTCGCTGCCGCCGAGATATTCGGCGACGGCGACCGCCACGTCATTAGCCGATTTGACGGTGATCGCCCGGATCGCCGTCTCGACATCGATCGCCTCGCCGCGCCTGAAGCGCAGCTTGGTCGGCGGCTGCCTGGCGGCGTTGTCCGAGACCGGGATCAGCGTCGTCTTGCTGACGCGGCCCTGGTCCAGCGCCTCGAACAGAAGGTAGAGCGTCATCATCTTGGTCAGCGATGCCGGATAGCGCGGCGCCGTCGAATTCACCTCGAACAGCGTCTTGCCGGTGCTGCCATCGATGACGATTGCCGCATATTTCTGCGGCGCCGCCGGCACCGCCAGCATGGTCTCCGGCGGCGTCGTCACGCAGCCGGCGACGAGCGCCAGCAGCGCAAACGCCGCGACAAATCTTTGGATGAGCGGAAGGAGGCGCGGTTTGGACAAGATGGGTCTGTTCTGAAGGTAAGCAGTTGCTGAGACGAACGGGAAACTAGCCTAACCCAAAAGCGCCGTCCATTTGGTTAATGCCGGTCTTGCCCAGGGTTATCCCCGGATAAACACATTTTCGCGGCCACGCCGTCGAGGACCACTGGACCGCGCAATCGCCTGTTTCCCGCCCTGATCTTCCCACGCGGTCGCGCTCCGGCTAGAAAGGGTGCGGCATTGGGCATTGGGGGATTGCATGGCGGGCGGTATCGGCATGGGCGGCGCTGCGCCGTCGCTTATCAGGGCATCTCTTGGCCGCACCGGCAGATGGGCCACCGGGGTGGCCTTTGTCGGCGGCTTCATTTCCGACATCCTCACGCCGCTGGCGCCGTTCGCCGCCTATATCGCGCTGGTCGCCGCGATCGCCGCGCTGGTCATCGCCATTGCCATCGTGCTGCGGCTGGTGCTGGCGGCCAAGGCGCTGCCGGCGCTGGTCTTCGCCAGCACCGCTGCGGCGGTCGCCGGTGGCGTCTTTGCCGTTCAAAAGCAGACGAATTCCCAGAACGGGCTGGTCGCCGGCCTGGTGCCGGCCGTGGCCGAGCTGCAGCGCTCGATGGGCATTGTCTCGGCCAAGGTGGCCAAGATCGAGCAGACCGTCACCGAGACGCAAAAGACGGTCGAAACGGTCAAGCAATCGACCGACAAGGTTTTGCAAAAGACCGACGAGATCGCCTCGGTCCAGCAGCAGCAGACCGAGCAGGGTGCTCAGACGCAAAAGACCGTCGAAGCGGTCAAGCAGACGACCGACACCCTGGCCGACACCGTGGCTGCCGGCCAGCAACAGCAGCAGGCCCAGGCGCAAAAGCTGCAGGCAACGACCGAGCAGATCGCCGTCTCGATCGACACCATCGCCAAGGGTTTTGCCGCACTTGCCGCACAGGGCGGGGCGATCGCCGAGCCCAAGCGGCCGGACGAGTTTTATCACAATGCCCGCGTCTACGAACTGTCGGGCGACATGCTCAATGCCCGGCGCTCCTACCTCGCCTTCGCCGGCTTCGATGTCGACGCCATCGATCCCTATACGCGCTTCGCCACTCTGCTTCGGATGCAGGACGGCAAGGCTGGCGCCCGCGAGGTGTTCGGCGCACTGGCCGACAAGGGCAAGGCGCTGTCGATCAAGCTCGTCCATGCCTTGCAGTTCGACGATGCCCAGCGTCTCCAAAAGCTCAACGCGTTCGTCGCCGCAAATGCCGATTTCGCGCCGGCTTACTTCCTGCTGTCGCAGGAGTTTTCGGAAGATCGTCTCGGCTTCCAGGCGCTGTCCGACAAGCGCAGCGAGGCGACGGCGCTGACCAAGTTCCTGTCCTATGAGAAGGATGGCGGGCTGCTCAAATATTTCGTCGACCAGACCCAGCTTGCCGATTGGCTCGACCGCAGCCGCAGCCGGCTGGCGGCGCTTGGCGACGTGCTCGATGCCAAGCGCTTCGCCCCGACGCTGACGCCGATGCGCTCGAACCAGGGCTGGTCGATGACCATCTCCATTCCCGAACCTGCCACCGGCATTTCATGGCGCACGGGCGACAGCGGCCCGTTCACCGAAACCGGCTTCCTGGCGCTCAACGACCAGACCACCGGCAAGCCGATGCCCAATCCGAGCTTCGAATTGCCCGACAGCACCGCGGCCGGCAGCATTGCGATCAAATATCTCGATGTCAGCGGCCGCGAGACCGGCCCGTTCGACATCCGCTTCGACCCCGAAACAGCGCTTCAGCAAGGCAACAAGCAGATCCTCGACCAGTTCTGGACGTCGTGGATCGCCTTCGACGCCAGCGGCAACCGCGGCCTGGTCTATTTCAGCCAGATGCTGTCCTACCGCTGCGCCATCAAGGCGGTGCATTACGGCCTGAACGGCGCGGCGCTCGACAAAGAGATCAAGATGCCGGCCTGCGACCCCAAGGATCCCTACGCCATCCCCTACGACTACCAGCCCTATTTCAAGGTCGCCGACAGCGTGAAGTCGATGTCGGTCCAGGTCACCTACACCGACGGCACCCAGTCGCCGGTGCGGGAGTACAAGCGGCAGTAAGGGGCTGGCTGCTGCGCCGACGCCAGCGCTGGCTGATGCGAAATGCCGGCCACGCAGCTTGCGCAACCGGCATCGAGCGGGTTTGCTGGCGCAGGCAGAATCAGCAGGTGCGCCATGGATACGCTCACGATTAAGGCAAAGGGCATTTCGGTAACGGTCGATCTCACTGTCGGCCATCTCGCCGAGATAGCGGTCGATATCGACGGGCGCCGGCTAAAACCGCTGCATCGCGCGCCGTGGATTAACGAGCCGCGCGAGACGCTGCCGCA
>NZ_RZTI01000234.1:0-4204 GCF_003997275.1 Mesorhizobium sp. M6A.T.Ce.TU.002.03.1.1 | reverse complement strand
TGTTCGGATCGGCGCCCAGTCCAGTTCCTTCGATACTAGGTCGAAAATCGTCTCATCCGACGCCGCCAGACCGTCCGCCAGACTCAACTGACCCAAAACACGATCCGCCATCCCGAATCTCCCTGCTCCAACCTTCACCACAGAATCACCGTTCGGCTTCTGTGCAAAGGTCTCACAGGGGGAGAAGGAAAGAGCTGCCCCTCAGTTCACGGCGCTGATATTGCCCAAGCGTAAAAACAGCGTTTCGCCGGAGGAATCATCGACGCCGTCATTGTCGGTGGCGACGAAGATGTCGCCGTTCTTGTCGATGGTGAAACCTTCGACCTTGTCGACGACATAGCCGTTGGTGGCTGATTTCAGGTCGCCGATGATGTCGCGCACCAGCGTCTTTTCTATCAACGGCAGTTCGCCACCGAGCTTGGCCGGCTTGAAAGCGTCGAGCGCCACCGAATAGACGCGCTTCACCTTGGCCAGGTCGCCGATCTGGTTGTCGCGTTCGAGGATGTAGAGCTTGCCGTCATGCGCGGCGATCTCCGACAGGCCCATCCAGCCAGCTTCGGTCGCTTCGAGCGGATAGCGCACCGCCGACCATTCCTTGGCCTTCGGCTTGTAGGCCAGAAGCTTGACCTGGCCCTTCGGATCGTCGGCCCATTCGCGCTGCACTGCCATCACCAGCGTCAGGTCATCGCCTTCGCCGATGGTGGTGATGCCTTCGAGACCGAAGCGGGTCTGGTGGGCGAGCAGTTCCATCGAGAAGCCGATCTCCTGCTTGATCTCGCCCTTGTCGTCGACGCGCAGGATGGCGTGCGGGACGAGCTTTGCCGGATCGCCTTCATTGGCCAGCCAGAAGCCGCCGTCACCGTCGGCGACAAGACCTTCGATGTCGAGCTTCTGTGCAGGATGGCCGCCACGCGTGACGATGGTCTTGCCGGCGATCAGCGCCGGCGTCTGCGTGGCGTCGATCTCGAAGATCGAGGGCGCGTTGGCGTAGAACGAGTCCGACGCAGCGAAGAGCTTGCCGGCAGTCTCGCCGGCCGCGAGCGCCGAAAGCGCACCCCAGCCGAGCGGCGTGCCGTCTGCTGTGAGCTTTGCCGTGATCATCGGGTAAGTGGCGGGACCCTCGGAGCGCTCGTAGACCATGACATGCGAGCGGGCGAGCCCGTCCTCGACCAGGTCGGCCTCGTTGGCGGTGACCAGGAGATTGCGCGACGGGATCGCGACAAGGCCTTCCGGAGCGATGCCGGAGGGCAGGATCTGGACAAACTGAGGCTCCGCACCGGTGTCCTTGTAGACACCGACAACGGAGCCGCGCTCCGAAGCGACGAAGATCAGCCTGTCTTCGCCGAAGGCGCCGGTCTCGAGACCTTCCGGCTCGATGCCCTTCTTGTTGCGGTCGTCGGGGTAATGACCGGCATTGGCGACCTGGTACTCGAAGGATGGACCGGATTCGTAGAGAACCTCGCCCATCTTGCTGAAGATTGTGAAACCGCGCGAGCCGCCCTTGTAGTCGCCTTCGTTGGCGACGACGAGACGGTCATTGTCGAGCCATTTCACGGCGTCGGGTTCGCGGGCGACGTTTTCCATTTTGCCATCGAAGGACAAGGCGCCGTTCTTCTTGGTATCGATCTTGTCCAGCGTGACCGAGCCTGCGGAGAAATGCGTGACGATCGCGCCGGTTTCGGCGTTGACGATGGCGATGTGGTTGTTTTCCTGCAGCGTGACCGCTATCTCGCCAGCCTCGTTGAAGGCGACGAATTCCGGCTCCGGATCTTCCGCCGCGACTCCGGCAATGCCCGCCAGGTTCACGGTCTTCATCGTCGCGCAATCAGGCTGGCCTTCGGCAAGCGTGAAAATCTTGAGGTCGCCCGCCGGCATCTGCGGTATTTCTCCGTCGTTCACCTCCTCGTCGCGCTCGTTCTCGATGGCGATGGCGAGGAACTTGCCGTCCTTGTTCAGCGCCAGCGAGTCCGGCTGGCCGCCGAGGTCGCAGGTGCTTTCGATCGCCTTGGAGGCAAGGTCGATGACCGTAAGGTTGCCCGAAGGCTTGGCTTTGCTCTCCGACGTGTTGATGCCGGCCAGCACCTTGCCGCCGATCACCACAACCGAGGTCGGCTCGCCGTCGATCTTGACGATGCCGCCGGCCTTGGGCGCCTTGGGGTCAGTGATGTCGATGAAACCGACCGCACCGAGCGGGCTGTCGGAATAGACCAGCGTCATGCCGTCTTCGGAGGCCGCGATGATCTCGGACGAAGTCGGCGTGGCCTTCTCGACGTCCGCCGGGAGGTTTCCGGCGACTGCGAAGCTCGCGACCCGGTTGAACATCATGTCGGCATGGGCCGGCAGCGAAACGGAGGCAGCAAGCGCTGCCGTCAGGACGAAAAGCGCGGAATGGCGGGGCACGGGTGGCGTCTCCTGTTCGGATGGAAGCCACCTGCTTTGGAGGAGCGACATTTCAATGCGATGACGGATCCATGACAATTCCGCGACAGGCGGTCAGGGTCCGTCGATACTCACGTCGGGCTGGCCTGCAAATGCGGTCTCTGCGACTGCCTACTCCGCCTCGGCCACCATCTGCCGCCCGCCAACCCAGTTCCGCCAGGCTCTCTCGTCACCGTGGAAGACGTTGAGGTCGATGCGGCCCCTCACGCCGTGCGACAGGCCGGAGCCGGAATACTGCCAGAACACCCATTTGCGGCCGGGATAGACCTTTGACGGGTGCTGTGCGACCGCGCGCAGCCAGAACGGATAGTCGGGGAAAGCGCCACGCAGATTGTCGCGGTAGAAATCGGGTGCGGTGTAGATGATGGGCCGCTGGCCGTAGTGGCGTTCCAGCTTGTCCATGAACACCTGCATCTTCTCCAGCACCTTTTGCCGCGACGGCCGCCGCTTGCAGCTGGATTCGCCGTTCCACTCGACATCGATCACCGGCGGCAAGGCGCCCTCGACCCTCGGCACGTTGCGGATGAACCAGTCGGCCTGCTCGCCTGCCGTGCGGCACCAATAGAAGAAGTGATAGGCGCCGCGCTTGAGGCCGGCAGCGTCGGCATTGCGCCAGTTCTTCCTGAACATCGGGTCGAGATGATCGCCGCCGTCGGTCGCCTTGATGTAGGCGAAGTTCGCGCCCTGCGCGCGCAGCTTGTCCCAGTTCACGTTGCCCTGCCAGCGTGAAACGTCGACGCCGTGAACGGCGAGGTGCCTGGGCGAGGCCCTGCCGAAATTGATCGGCTTGGCGTCACGAAAACGATAGCGCTGGACCGGCTCGGCGAGGATCGGTGCTGCCCGCGCCAGCCGCTTCGGCGCCACCAGGGCAATTGGCTCGGCGGGTGGTTCAATGCTTTCCACAGGCTCTGGAGGAGCCAGCGCCACGGCTTGGTCCATCGCCTCTTCCTGAGCGAAGGCGGGTGCGGCATCGGCGGCACCGACCGACGCGACCGGCGCGGGCGGCCTCACAACCGAGCTGGTCGTCTCGCTGGACGGCACTTGCAGCGCGTCGACGCTGGACGTCGACGTGCAGCCGGCAAGGCACAGCGCTGCGATCGAGAAGACAACGACGCCTGATAACCGCATCTGGACCTGTACGCAAAACACAACAGACCGATGGCAAGACAGCGCCGCCGGACAAACCAGTCCAGATTACTAACGAGAAATTACCAACAAAGTTTGAATCAAATTGTTAGGGGCTTCTTCATCGAAGCGTCCGCGGGACAGCGCGAAAGACCGCTGACCCTGTCAGGCACTGTTGCCTAGCTGCACAGCCATAGCTTGTGGCAGGTCTCGGCCACCATGTGAGCCGGCGGCACAAAGCGATCGGGGTTGACCGGCGCATCATCCTCCGCCCGACGAACCTTTTCTTCAAGCAGCGTGCGAAGCGCCGCTGGCTGCACGCGATCGCGTTCCATCACGAGCTTGATCATCGGATCGCTCAAAAGCTCATCCAGGGTGTTGATTCTGTCGTTCATCCGTCGCCTCCTCGACCGCCGACCCGCAACCAATAGATAGGTGGCAATGATGGCTCGCCAATGACGCTTTGCCGGCTATCTCGTGTCCCGGATGAAAAAAATTGGGCACGCACCCTTGCCTTCTCCCCTTGTGAGGGCTTTGCACGGGGAGCGAAGTGGATTTCGGTGGTCAGTGAGGGCCTTTTTGAAGGCCGGCAGAGCGGTTTTCCGCGGCCCTTGCGGGGCCTTTGTCGGTTTAGGCAGCC
>NZ_RZTI01000233.1:0-4254 GCF_003997275.1 Mesorhizobium sp. M6A.T.Ce.TU.002.03.1.1 | reverse complement strand
CTTCCACACTGCGTATTTCGCAAAAGCCGGACAGGTGTTCCGCTAATTCCCGGACAGTGGTTTCGCTAATGTCGGGACAGTCTGGCGGCGTCGGTCCTTGGGTGCCTTGTTGCGTTCATGGATGATTGATTTCGCCGTTTTCGGCGCCGGTCAAGAGGGGCGCGGCCTTTTGCTTTCGCATGCTGTCGCCCTGGAGCACGATGCGGTGGGCGTTGTGCACGATCCGGTCGAGAATGGCGTCGGCGACGGTGGGGTCTGCGATCAGGTCATGCCATCTGGCCACCGGGACCTGGGCGGTGATCAGGGTGGATTTGCGGCGATAGCGTTCCTCGACGATTTCGAACAGATGGAAGCGCTGCTGGTCGGTGAGGCTGTGGGTTCCGAAGTCATCGAGGATGAGCAGTTGCGCGCGGGTGAGTTTGTCGATGAGGCGTGGGAAGCGGCCATCGAGACGAGCGAGCGCCAAATCCTCGAACAGGCGCGGCACGCGCGCATAGAGCACGGAATGATCGAGCCGTGCCGCTTGCCGGCCGAAGGCGCAGGCCAGCCACGACTTGCCGGTTCCGGTCTGGCCGGTGACGATCAGGTTCTCATGCGCTTTCAGCCATTCGCCCTGGGCGAGCGCCATGGTACTGCGCCGGTCGAGTCCGCGCGGCGCGGCAAAGTCGATGTCCTCGATGCAGGCTTCGGGAAAGCGCAGCCTGGCTGAGGCGAGCCGGTTCCGGACGCGCTTGTCGGCCCGCATGGCGACCTCGCGGTCGAGCATCAGGCCGAGCCACTCGTCACGGCTGAGCTCGTTGGCGTTGTTGCGTTCGGCCAGTTCGCGCCAGGCGGCAGCCATGCCGGCCAGACCGAGGGCCTGCATCTGGTCGAGGGTGGGGTTCGTCAGCATTCTTTCTTCCTTTCCTTCACTGGTAATAGGTGGAGCCGCGGATGTTGGCGTGCTGGGGTGTCGGCTTTGCCGGTTCTGCGGAGCTGGCCCGGTCGAGGCCGGCTTTGAGGATGGCGGTGACGGAGGAGTAGGCGATCGCGTTGATCAGCAGCGCCCGCTCGCAGGCGGCATCGAGACGCTCCGGCCCATAGCGCGGCGCCAGCGACAGGATGCCCATGGCCGAGCGGTATCCCTGTTCCGGATGCGGCCGGTCGCGCATCATGCGCTCGACCAGGATGGCGGCGTTGGGGCCGATCCTGGCCGCCCTGCTGATCAGGCTGGCCGGCGTGGTGTGGCGTAGCGCTGGTGCGCCTTGGGCATGTGTTCGTTGACGGTGACATGGCCCGAACGCTGCGAGCGACGGATATGGCTGGCGACACGCTGGTGATCGTGGAAGATCTCGACCACTCGATGCGTGAGCCGCACCTCGACGGTGCGCCCGATCAGCCGGTGCGGCACCGAATAGAAGGTCTTGTCGACCTCGACATGGTAGTCAGGATGGACCTTCGCCGACTTCCACTCGGCGTACTCGAACGGTGCCGCCGGCAGCGGCTTCAAGGCAGCCCGCTCGATCTCCTCGAACAGTTCGCGGCGGCTTTGGCCGATATGGCGCATCGGCCGGTTGTTCAGCTCCTCGAGCAGTTCGGCGATCGCCGCGTTGAGCTCGGCGATCGAGAAGAAGGATCGGTTCCTCAGCCGCGCCAGAATCCAGCGCTCGACAATCAGCACCGCGCCTTCGACCTTGGCCTTGTCGCGCGGCTTGCGGCTGCGGGTCGGCAGGATGGTGGTGTCGTAGTGCTCGGCCATCGCGGCAAAGGTCGCGTTCAGCGTCGGCTCGAACCACAGCGCCTTGACGACACCGGCCTTCAGGTTGTCGCACACGATCGCTCTGGTGACCCCGCCGAAGAAGGCGAGCGCTCGCACCTGGCCCTCGATCCAGTCCGGCAGCTTCTGGCTGGAGCTGGCAAAGGCGAAGGTCAGGTTGGAGGCGCCCAGCACCGCGACAAAATCTGCGCCGGGTAAATGACGCCAGTCGCCGGATCGATCACCGGCACCGTCTGCCCGGCATAGTCCGTCTGCATCACCGCGCCCGCCGCATGCCGATTGCGGAATGTCGCGCTCGTCCGGCGCTCGAAAGCGGCGAAGTGCTCGCAGAACCAGGTGTAGCCGTAGCCGTCGGGATGGGCGGCGCGATACTCCTGCCACAACAGCGTCAGCGTCACCCCCTTGCGCTTCAGCTCCCTGGCGATCAGCGCAAAGTCCGGTTCGCTCAGGTCTTGCGGCGGACGACCGGCACGGCCAAACAGCAGCCGCTCAAGTGTCGCGTCGTCGTGGCCCGGCGGCAGAGGCCAGCATGACAGCCCGGCCTCCCGCGCCCGTAGCAAATAGGTTGATACTGTCGTCTTGCTGATCTTCAGCCGTTCCGACACTTCACGCACCGAAAGACCCTGCTCATGGGTCAGGCGCAACATCGCTTGGATGTCCCTCACGCTCGTTCGTCTCGCTTGCTTCCGTCTCGGCATGGCCCCTCTCAACATCATCGTGAGAGGCCAAACTGCCAGAACGGCGCAGCCAAGAACCGACCGCTAAATCCGCTTCCGAAAACTGTCCGGGATTTAGCGGAATCGCTGTCCGCGAATTACTGAAATCACTGTCCGGGATTTAGCGAAAAGCGTGTCCGGGAATTACCGAAACACGCAATCTTCCACCAAAGCTAAAATGGAGAATGAACATGGCACGCCCCCCAAGCCCCGGCAATCCGGGCCACACCCCGCTGGGCCGCCCGACTGGGTGCCAGGGCCAGATGGCGTTCCGGGTCGTCGGCCCGGCGTTCCGTCTGGTCCTAAGGATCCACCTCAGCCACCGGATCGTCCCGTATCCTGGGTGGGCTATCCCGATCTGAAGGCAGGTATGCTCCCCACTGGGAGCATACCTGCGCAGGACGATTTGATTTTGAACTCCGCGATCTCGCATTCTTCGCCCGAGATTCGCTGCGAATCGACGAAGAGCAACTGAAAAACGGGGTGCTCAGTGTCGAGTTCGAATGGCCGCTGGCATCCGGGCAAAGCCGCGAGCTTCGCGCAGTGTTCCCAGACAGCTATCCCTTCGTCCGCCCGCAAGTTACCCTTCGAGGGAAACCGGAAACCTTTCCGCACAGGCACTGCTCGCCCGACTGACGGCCACCTTTGCTTGTTGGGCCGCGACACGGGGCTCTGGTCCATCAAGTGGACGTTGGCGAAGCTTCTTGAGAAACAGCTTGCCAACGCCTTGAATGGGACGGGCGTGGAGGATCCGCAGGGCGAACCGATGGAATTCTGGTGGAACGCCATTGCCCCAGAATTCCCTGGCTATTCCGAAGGAAGCTACATGCTGATCGACAGCAAGTGGGACCTCGGTGATGCCGTTGGCGGAACGATCAAAGCTTCGTGTTCGCTATTGAAGATTGGAGTGAAGATCCAGTTTCGAGGCGTTGTTGATGAGATTAGGGCGCACGACCAGACTGTGCTCGAGCGTCGAACGTTTCCGTTGCCTCCGCATCTACGAACCAAGGAGACTATCCGCACCTTCCCTTTGAGCCGTGTGGACCGTTTCGCCCCTCCGCCGGCAGACGGCTGGCAAGAGAAGAAAATCAAGGATCAGATTGCCTTCAAGATGCGTGCCTTCACTGACGGTTCTCCAGCTTTTTCGATGTCTGTGACCGTTCAGTCGACGGAACTCGGCCACAATAAGAGTGGAGATACATGGCTTTCCCTCTGCTTTACGGGCCAGCGAAATCATTCCGGACGGCGAAACCTGGTAAGAAGGCAACTGGACCATCGGTCTTGATCATACCGACCTTCCGCGCCGGGGCTAAGGACATCGGTGACCGGGTTGCATCGGTATGCATTTTGAAGAACAAAGTGGTTGCTATCTTCGGAATGGGAGCCATTGGTGCCCCAGTCGCGATCGAGCTTGCCCGCAACGGCTGTTCTCATCTCACCGTCATCGACCATGACATCGTCGAGCCAGGAAACTCGATCCGATGGCCGCTTGGTGCGACAGCCTGGGGAATGCGAAAGACCACTGCCGTCAAGCAGCATGTGGAATCCGAATACACGGGGGTCGAAGTCGAGGCGATCCATCACCACGTGGGGATAGCACGGCGGCCGACGGGAACGGGGGAGACCATTCAGTTCTACCGCCGATCTTTGCGAAGGCCGACATCGTCATCGACGGTCGCCATGCGGGAGTTCAGCAGAATCTGACCTATGGCATTCTTCGCCGACGGGCTCTGTTCTCGCGTGTATGCGTGAGAAAGAGACCGGATATAATCTGGAGGATGA
>NZ_RZTI01000232.1:0-4323 GCF_003997275.1 Mesorhizobium sp. M6A.T.Ce.TU.002.03.1.1 | reverse complement strand
CTCCAAGGAGAACACCACCATCGTCGACGGTGCCGGCAAGAAGGCCGAGATCCAGGGCCGCGTTGCCCAGATCAAGCAGCAGATCGAAGAGACCACTTCGGACTACGACAAGGAGAAGCTGCAGGAACGTCTGGCCAAGCTCGCCGGCGGCGTTGCGGTGATCCGCGTCGGCGGTGCGACGGAAGTCGAAGTCAAGGAAAAGAAGGACCGCGTCGATGACGCCCTCAACGCGACCCGCGCGGCCGTCGAAGAAGGCATCGTTGCTGGTGGTGGCGTCGCGCTGCTGCGCGCTTCGGCCAACATCAAGGCCACCGGCGTCAATGCCGACCAGGCCGCCGGCATCAACATCGTTCGTCGTGCGCTGCAGGCTCCGGCCCGCCAGATCGCGGCCAACGCCGGTGCGGAAGCATCGATCGTTGCCGGCAAGATCCTTGAGAACAAGGGCGCGACCTTCGGCTACAACGCCCAGACCGGCGAATATGGCGACATGATCGCCATGGGCATCGTCGATCCGGTCAAGGTTGTCCGCACCGCTCTCCAGGACGCGGCCTCGGTGGCCGGCCTGCTGGTCACCACCGAAGCCATGATCGCGGAGGCTCCGAAGAAGGAGTCGGCTGGCGGCGGCGGCATGCCTGGCGGCATGGGTGGCGGCGGCATGGGCGGCATGGGCGGTATGGATTTCTAATCCAGCTCTGGCAGCTTTCGCAACGAGGGGCGGCAGCAATGCCGCCCTTTTTTTGCGAACCTCGATCCGATAAACGATCGGCGCCAACGCCGGCCATGTTAGCGCAACCTCAAAAGAACTGTCGAGTTGGTTGCGCGGCTTTTGCGTCATCAGAGGCGCAAGGCGGCCGCGTGTGATGATTGCGCGCTTCCATAGGCGGTTTCGGCATGTGCCTCGCCTTCGACATCGGCATTGCGGCCAAGCAGGAAATCGGCGGCTTTCGAGGCATGGCTTGCGGCGCGGAAGATGGCGCGGTTGTCCTCGCGCAAAACCGTCAGCCATGAGCCGATGTAGTCGGCATGGCGCACGGTCGGCTCGATGCCGAGACTGCTGCAGATGAAGGCTGATGCGATTTCGGCGACCAGTTCCTCGCGCGCATAGGTGTTGGACCCGAAGGAGCCGGACAGGTCGCGCGCGAGTCGCGTCGGGTGGCCGGTCCAGTGGCCAAGCTCGTGAAAGCAGGTCCGGTAATAGTCGATCTGGTGGAAGAAAGCCGGCTGCGGCGGCACCTGTATGGTGTCGCTGCCGGGCATGTAGAAGGCGCGCTCGCCGCCGATGCGAAAATCAGCGCCGGTTGCATGAATGAGCGCCTCGGCCTGCGGGACCATCTCGCGCTCAGGCAGAGGCTCGCCGGCGGCATAAAGATGTTCGGGCAGATTATCGCACTGCGCGACATTGAAGACGGTAAAGCGCTTCAGGAAGGGCACCGCCTGCGGTTCGTCGCCATCGGTGTCGGCGCGTTGCTTTTCGTTCTTGGGAACAAAGCGGTCAGCGTGAACGATGGTGGTGCCGTGCTCACCCTTCCTGACATTGCCACCTAGGGAAAGCGCCTGTCGGAAGGTGAGCCAGTTCTGGCTGGGGAAACCGCGATCGATGACCCCGCCCCACAGGATCAGGATATTGATGCCGGAATATCGGCGCTGGGTGGCCGCATTCCGCGGCAGGCCGAGGCCTGTCCTTGCCCTGCCCCACGGCTTGACCCATGGCACGGTGCCGCGCTCCAGTTCGGCAATGATGCGGTCGGTGATTTCCTGATAAAGGCTGGCGCCGGTGCGCCCGCCACTCTCTGCGCCAGCCTGTCGGCTGCCGCAACGTTTGTTGTTTGCACGCATCGTGATGTCCTCCGCTCTTCAATCGCGCCCTCCCCGGAAGCGGGGTGGGCGGCGAAAGCGACCGGAAAGGCCCGACGTCGGAGGCGGACTGCATCCGCAGGACCGGAACGGAGTGGAGGACCCGAAGCGAAAGCGAAGGGTTGCGGGACGCCGCGGCGGGCCTAGAAGGGAGTGCTGCCCGCCCTGCGCCACCGGGGAAGGCCACGATAAAAACGACGCCGGCCGACAGGCCGGCGACCGTCAGCAGCCGAAGGCTGCCCCGCGCCAGGGGGCGAAGCCGCAGGGCCAAGACCGCCTGAGCCTGGCGAAGATAAGCGGGCTCGGTTCACGAGCACCCGGCCAGCGCCTTCAGGCGCGGGCGCTCAGGATTGTTGTTGGCGCCCACGGCAGCTGGATGACCGCAACAAGATGCCGAGGAGCAACAGCAAAGCCAGCTGCCACAAACGGCACGCTCCGGCAACAACAGCGTGGCCGATCTACAGATGCTGCCCCGCACGAGAGCCTGCACGCTTTGAGCGCGCATCGGCGAGCAAGCGTTGCAAGCTGGCCATGTCGACCAGGTGGGCGATCACTATATCGCCGACCACCAACGCGGGCGTACGGTCGATGTGCAGACCTTTCGCGAGTGCGCGGACGCGCGCAAGTTCATCTGCGATGGCCGGATCTTGCATTCCCGCTTGAGCTGCTCCACGTCAAGGCCCACACGCGCTGCGATCTTGAGAGTGATCCTTTCAATGATCCAACTGGGGGAAGTCATAAGGGCGCGGTGGAATTCGTCGAACTTTCCCTGTTTTCTCGAGGCGAGTGCGATTGGGAATCCGGTCCCAGGACCGGGAACCGTCTGATCACAAGCTTCAGATTGGGATCATTCTTGAAGGCTTTTTGGTAGTTGAGATCTGCCAGTCTGCAATGCGGACAGTTGTGGTAGTCATTGAATATGACCAGAACGGCATCGCCTTGCGGGTTGCCGGCGATTGGCGAAGGGGGTCGTTGTCGAATGCGCCGCTCCACTTTTGCCTGTCGATCGACCACGCCTGCCGGTGCAGGTTCGCGCTATATTGGCTCGCCAGCACGGCGAGGAGTAAAAGAAGAGCTGCGACAGTGATGGCAGTCGGCTTAGACATGAGTCTCCAATCCATGGACGGCGTGGCAGCAACGGCCCGCCTTTTGGTGTAAAATGCTTTTGATCGAGCCCCGCACTTGCCACAGGGCGCAGTCGCGAGGGCGCACAGCTATAGATGCCGGTGCGCTCTGGCGGTTTCTGGAAAGATGGCCTTGCGCCATCGGGCCCACCCCACCAGCTGAGCGTCGTTCGCGCGGGCCGGGCAACCGCGACCGCCATTCACCACGCCGGGCGACTGACCGTCCGCCCGGCAGAGCGCTGAAGGGTCCCCGGACCTTCCGGGTTGCCGGCGATTTGGCGAAGCGGGGTCGTTGACGAGTGCGCCGCTCCACTTTTGACTGTCCATTGGCACGACTGCATGGGCGGGGGCGGCCTTTCCCGCGGCGGGTGCGCGCTATTATGGCTCGCCAGCACGGAAAGCAGCACGGCGAGGAGAAAAAGGAGAACCGCGAGAGTGGTGGCCGTTGTCTTAGACATGAGGCTCCAATCCATGGACGGCGTGGCAGCAACGGCCCGCCTTTTCGGTGTAAAATGGGTCGCTTTTGATCGTGCCCCGCAGTTGCTACAGGCGCACAGGTGCGGGTGCGATCTGGCGGTTTCTCAAATACGGCTTTGCGCCATCGGGCCCACCCCAATAGCTGAGCGTCGTTCGCGCGGGGAACTGCGTTCACCACGCCGGGCGACTTGACCGTCCACCGCCAGAGCGCTGAACGGTCCGCTAGTGAGGCGCTCCCCGAATCGTCGTTTATCCCGCTCGCCCCAGACCGGGCGACAGCCAGCGTTGCCGCTACGCTGCGGAGAAATATCGTCAGCGCGTGGCATTCGGACATAAGCTGATCGACGCCAAGAATAAGACCCACGGAGGTGACCGGTGCGGCCGGAACAAGAAAGAGCGTTGCAGCCATTGTGACGAGGCCTGCACCGGTAATGCGGGTTGTTCCGTTCGAAGGGAACAATGCGACGAACAGCATGAGGATCCGGCAGCCGATCGGCAGATCAGTTTTCGTCGTCTGGGCGATGAAGAGGGCGGCGAGCATCATATTCGTGCCGTCCAGATTGAATGGAATGAGACCCACGACCGAATGCGTGGCGCCGGCCTTTTCCATCTTCTCCATGAGCGAGGGCAGCGCGGCCTCCGAGGAGGACGTTGCGAGCAGCAGCTCGTCCTTGATGTATCGGACGAGAGAGAAGATCGAGCGGCCGTTGTAGCGGCAGACCGCGCCGAACAGGACCGAGAAGAACAAGACTTGCAGGATGTCGCCTTCCGCGAAGGCACTGGCAATGGTTGATGGGATGATGTTCATCAGGAAGCTGGTCACGGACTGCTCGTGAGCCGTGGCCACATAGCCCTTAACGGCTTGGAC
>NZ_RZTI01000231.1:0-4399 GCF_003997275.1 Mesorhizobium sp. M6A.T.Ce.TU.002.03.1.1 | reverse complement strand
TGGTCAGCTCATGCGCCAGCGCCTCGGCCGGGAAGAGATGCCCGCCCGTGCCGCCGGCCGCCAGTAGGATAACGCCCCTCGACATTTCACTCCGCCGGCATGGCGCGCTGCGACGGTGCGAAGCCCAACTGCTTGCGCTTTTCCGGCCGCTTGCGCGTCAGCGCCAGCACCATGCCCATCGAGATTGCGATGGCGATCTGCGAGGAGCCGCCATAGGAGATGAACGGCAAGGTCATGCCCTTGGCCGGCATCAGCTGCAAATTGACGGCCATATTGATGACCGACTGCAGGCCGAAAACCGTGACCAGGCCGCCAACCGCATAGCGTGTGAAATCGTCCTGCTCCTTGAGCGCGGTGCTGAGCCCGCGCAGCACGATGAAGGCGAAGATGGTCATGATGAAGAAGCACATGATCAGCCCGAACTCCTCGCCGGCCACCGAGAAGACGAAATCGGCATGGCTGTCGGGTATGACCCGCTTGACGGTGCCCTCGCCCGGCCCGACGCCGAACCAGCCGCCGTTGATCAGCGCATCGCGGCCCATGTCGACTTGGAACGTGTCGCCTTCGCCGGTCATGAAGCGGTCGATGCGGCCGGCGACATGCGGGAATACCGTATAGGCGGCAAACACCCCGCTGATGCCGGCGGCGCCCAGCGCGATGATCCACAGCCATGGCAGTCCGGCCATGAAGAACATCACCCCCCAGGTGCCGAGCACCAGCATGGTCTGGCCGAAATCAGGCTGCGCCACCAGCAGCGAGATGACGAGGGCTAGCAGCAGCATGGCGAACAGATTGCCGGGAATGTCGGGCTGGCGCTTGTGTTCGGCAAACAGCCAGGCGCAGATGACGACGAACGCCGGCTTGAGGAATTCCGACGGCTGGATCGACAGGCCGGCAAGCGACACCCAGCGCCGCGCCCCCTTCACCTCGACGCCGATGTAGAGCACCGCCACCATCAGGAACAGCGTGGCGCACAGCATCACCAGCGCCATGCGTCTGATCTGCCGCGATTCCAGGAAGGAGACGGCCAGCATCACGCCAAGTGCGGGAATGGTGAAGATGATCTGACGTGTGGCGAAGTGGAAACTGTCGAGGCCGATGCGTTGGGCCACTGCCGGGCTTGCCGCGAAGGACAGCACGATACCGAGCCCCATCAGCGACAGGAACGCAGCTAGGAACCAGCGATCGATCGTCCACCACCAGGTGGCAACCGGGCTTTTGTCGAGACGACTTTGCATTACCGTGTCCCTCCGATGAGCTTCACGCCATCAATAGTGCTCGCAGCTTGCCTGAAGGCTTCGCCACGCACTTCGAAATTCTTGAACTGGTCGAAACTGGCGCAGGCCGGCGAAAGCAGCACCACCACCTCGCCGTTGTCATCATCCCTGGCCGCGTCGCTTGCGGCATGCTCGACTGCCGCGGCCAGCGTGCCTGAAATTTCGTAGGGCACCGCCTCGCCGAGCGTCGCCGAGAAGGCCGGTGCGGCCTCGCCAATCAGATAGGCCTTGGCGATGCGCGGAAAGAGGCCCCGCAACGGCTCGATGCCACCCTCCTTCGGCAACCCGCCGGCGATCCAGTAGATGCGCGGAAAGCTGGACAGCGCGGGCGCTGCCGCATCGGCATTGGTCGCCTTGGAATCGTTGATGAACAGCACATGGTCCTTGCGGCCGACCTGTTCCATGCGGTGCGCTAGCCCGGGAAAGCTTTCCAGCCCCGACTGGATCTCGCCCAGATCGAGCCCGACCTTGAGGCAGGCGGCGACGGCGGCCAGCGCATTCTGCGCATTGTGTTGGCCGCGCAACGAGCCAATGCCTTCGAGAAAGGCAACGCGGCTATACCGGCCATGCACCGCTTCCATCAGATCGGTGCCGTCGGCGAAATAGCCGTCGGTCAGTGGCAGGCGCTTGGAAATGCGGATGACGTGCCGGCCTGCCCGCTCCAGCCGGTCGGCGAGCTGGGCGCACCAGGAATCGTCGACACCGACAATCGCGGTTTCGCTGCCGGCCGCCAGCCGTTCCTTGATCGCGGCGTAGTGCTGCATCGTGCCATGACGGTCGAGATGATCGGGCGTCAGGTTGAGCAGGACGCCGGCGGTCGGATTGATCGAGGGCGCCAGGTCTATCTGGTAGGACGAGCATTCCACGACATAGTGCCGCCCGGGCTCCGGCGGATCGAGCGTCATCACCGCACGGCCGATATTGCCGCCCATCTGCGTGTCGCGTCCGGCCGATTTCAGGATATGCGCCGTCAGCGCCGTGGTCGTCGATTTGCCGTTGGTGCCGGTGATGGCGATGAACGGCGCTGCCGGCGCAAGCAACGTCCGCTCGCGGCAGAACAGCTCGATGTCGCCAATGATCTCGACGCCCGAAGCGCGCGCGAGCTCTACTGTCCAGTGCGGCTTCGGATGCGTCAGCGGCACGCCGGGCGACAGCACGAAGGCTGAGAATTTCGCCCAGTCGGCGCCGCGCAGGTCGCCGGTCGCAATACCGACGGCCGCGGCATTGGCGACGCTGCCGGGATTGTCGTCCCAGGCCAGCACGTCCGCTCCGCCCTCGATCAGCGCGCGCGCCGTGGCGATCCCCGAGCCGCCGAGCCCGAAGAGCGAAACGCGCTTGCCTGCGAAGGATACGGCGGGGATCACGCGGCCTCCTATCTAAGCTTCAGGGTCGACAGGCCGACCAGTGCCAGGATGACGGCGATGATCCAGAAGCGGATCACCACCTGGCTTTCGGTCCAGCCGAGCTTTTCGAAATGATGATGGATCGGTGCCATCAGGAACACGCGCTTGCCAGTCATCTTGAAGTAGCCGACCTGGATGATGACCGACAGGATCTCGACGACGAACAGGCCGCCGACGATGACCAGCACGATCTCGTGCTTGGTGGCAACCGCGACCGTGCCGATCAGGCCGCCCAGGGCCAGCGAGCCAGTATCGCCCATGAAGATCGCCGCCGGCGGTGCGTTGAACCACAGGAAGCCGAGGCCGGCGCCGATCACCGCGCCGAGGACCACCGCCAATTCGCCGGTGCCGGGCACGAAATGGATCTGCAGATATTCGGCGAACGCCGCGTTACCGGACAGATATGCGATGACGCCGAAGGACGCCGCCGCGATCATGATCGGCACGATCGCCAGCCCGTCGAGGCCATCGGTCAGGTTCACCGCATTGCCGGCGCCGACGATGACGAAGCACGAGAACGGGATGAAGAACCAGCCGAGATTGACGAGAAACTCCTTGGCGAAAGGAAAAGTCAGCGACGACGAGAACGGCGCCTGGCCGTTGTGCATGATCACCCAGGCGGCGATGCCGGCGATGACGAATTCAAGCGCCAGCCGCGCCTTGCCGGAAAAGCCGAGATGCGATTGCTTCGTCACCTTGAGATAATCGTCGTAGAAGCCGATCGAGCCGAACCCCAGGGTCACCAGCAGCACCACCCAGACATAGATGCTGGACAGGTTCGCCCATAAAAGCGACGAGCCGATGATGCCGCACAGGATCATCAGCCCGCCCATGGTCGGCGTGCCGGCTTTCTTGAAATGCGTCTGCGGCCCGTCGGCGCGGATCGGCTGGCCCTTGCCCTGCCGCAGCCTCAGCGAATTGATGATAGCTGGCCCGAAGATGAAGACGATCAGCGCCGCTGTGATCAGCGCGCCACCGGTGCGGAAAGTTATGTAGCGGAAGACGTTGAAGACCGAGATCTTGTCCGCGAATTCGACGAGCAGTGTGAACATGCGATTCGGCCCCCGGACCTGGCTCTAGGTCTGTTTGGTGGTTGCGGCTACAGCCGGAAATCTGCCGAGCAATGCGTCGACCAGCTTGGAAAACCCGATGCCTTTCGACGATTTGATCATCACCACGTCGCCAGGCTTCAGGGCCGACAGAAGCACCAGTTTCAGATCCTCGGCGCCGGCGCGATACTCCGTCTTGATCTCACCGGGCAGGATATCGGCCAGCGCCCGCATTTCCTGGCCGGCGAGAAAGACCGTGCGCGTTTCGGTGCCGACGATGAGATCGGCAAGGGCCGCGTGCAGCTTCGCCGAATGGTCGCCGAGCTCGAGCATGTCGCCGAGCACCGCGATGCGCCTGCCTTCGCCGGACACCGGCGTCGCGTTGAGCAGCGCCATTGCAGCGCTCATCGACGCCGGATTGGCGTTGTAGCTCTCGTCGATCAACGTGATCGAACCCCTGGGGTGGCGCAACACATGGCGCTTGCCGCGTCCACGTTCGGCCGAAAGATCGGCCAGCGCCAGCGCCACCCTGGCGATGTCGGCGCCGACCAGATGCGCGGCGCCCAGCACTGCCAGCACATTGTGCACCATGTGGCGGCCAGGCGCGCCTACCCTGGCGGTGATTTCCTGTCCACCGATCTTCGCGGCAATGACCGAATGATCGGCATGC
>NZ_RZTI01000230.1:0-4534 GCF_003997275.1 Mesorhizobium sp. M6A.T.Ce.TU.002.03.1.1 | reverse complement strand
GACGTGCTGACGGCGATCCGCCTCAACGTGCCTGTTGCCGAAGCGGGGCTGGAACTGGCGGCCAATGCCGAGCGCCATTTGAAGCCGCCAATGGAGGTGGCCCGGCTTTTCCGCAGACATCCGCAGGCACTGGCGGAAACGCTGCTCTTTGCCGGCGAATTGAGCTTCTCTCTCAGTGACCTCCAATACAACTATCCCGACGAACCGACGGAATCGGGCCTCGGGCCACAGGCCGAACTGGAAAGGCTGGCTCGAGAGGGAGCGGCGATACGGTACCCTTCAGGCGTTCCCTCCGATGTGACAAAGCGCATCCAGGAAGAGCTCGCTTTGATCGAGCGCCTGAATTACGCGCGCTATTTTCTGACCGTCTACGACATCGTCAAATTCGCCCGCAGCCAGGGCATACTCTGCCAGGGGCGCGGCTCCGCGGCCAACTCGGTGGTCTGTTATTGCATCGGCATCACCGAAGTGGGCCCCGAGCGGATCGACTCGCTTTTCGAGCGTTTCATTTCCGAGGAAAGAAACGAGCCACCTGACATCGATGTCGATTTCGAGCATGAAAAGCGCGAAGAGGTCATCCAGTACATCTACTCGAGATACAGCGCCAAGCGCACCGCACTTGCCGCGGCCGTCGTCAGCTACCGGGGCCGGTCGGCGATGCGCGAAGTGGCCAAGGCGATGGGCCTGTCGGACGATATCAGGAGCGCGCTGTCCAGTTCGATCTGGGGTTGGTCGACCTCGGAGCTCGGCGAAAAGGAGACCAGGGCCGGCGGCCTCGACCAGACCGATCCATCGACAAGGCATGTGATCGAATGCGCCAACGAGATCATGGGCTTTCCCCGTCATCTGTCGCAGCATGTCGGCGGCTTCGTCATCACCAGGGACCGGCTCGACGAGATCGTGCCCATCATCAAAACGGCGATGGACGAGCGCAAGATGGTCGAGTGGGACAAGGACGATCTCGACGCGGTGAAAATCCTTAAAGTCGACGTGTTGGCGCTCGGCATGCTGACCTGCCTGCAGCGCGCCTTCAAGCTCTTGGAAGACCATTATGATGATGCGCGGGATCCGTATGGCCGACCCTATGTGCTGGCCACCCTCCCTGCCGAGGACAAACATGTCTACGACATGATCTGCCGCGCCGACACGCTCGGCGTCTTCCAGATCGAATCCCGCGCCCAGATGTCGATGCTGCCGCGTCTCAGGCCGAGAACATTCTATGACCTCGTCATCGAAGTGGCGATCGTGCGGCCGGGCCCGATCCAGGGCGACATGGTCCATCCCTATCTGCGCCGCCGGCAAGGCAAGGAAAAACCTGAATATCCCAGGCCGGAACTGGAAGAGATACTCGGCAGGACGCTTGGCGTGCCACTGTTCCAGGAACAGGCGATGAAGATCGCCATCGTCGCCGGCGGCTTCAGGCCAGGGGAGGCCGATGAATTGCGCCGCGCCATGGCCACTTTCAAGCGCACCGGCACGATCGGCAATTATCGCAAGCGGATGGTCGACGGCATGGTTTTGCGGGGCTACGAGAGAGACTTCGCCGAGCGCTGCTTCAAGCAGATCGAGGGATTCGGCGAATACGGCTTTCCCGAAAGCCATGCCGCTTCCTTCGCCCTGTTGGTCTATGCCTCGTGCTGGTTCAAGACCTTCTATCCCGACGTGTTCTGCGCCGCGATCCTGAACTCCCAGCCGATGGGATTTTATCAGCCGGCTCAGCTTGTTCGCGACGCGCGCGATCATGGCGTCGAAATCCGCGACGTCGACGTCAATTTTTCCGGTTGGGATTGCGCGCTGGAGGAGGAGCCTTTCGATCAGGCCCGCATCCTCGAACGCCATGCCCAGATGCGTGGCGTCATCCGGACCAATCATGCCGTCCGGCTGGGTTTCCGCCAAGTCAAAGGTCTGTCGAAGGAGCGCATGGAGGTGTTTGTCGCCAGACGCAGCGATGGCTACGCATCCGTTCGCGATGTCTGGCTGCGTTCAGGCCTCTATGTCGATGAGATCGAGAAACTGGCGCAAGCCGACGCTTTCCGTTCGCTTGGTCTCGACCGCCGCGACGCCCTGTGGGCGGTCCGCGCCCTCGACGGCAGGAGTGCCGCCGAGACCCTGCCGCTGTTCGACCGGCCGGCGGTCCGTTTGCGCGACCTTGAACCCGAAACCAGGCTCCCGACAATGCCGCTCGGCGAGCACGTCGTCCACGACTACCGTTCGCTCGGCCTGTCGCTGAAGGCGCATCCGCTTGCCTTTCTGCGCCAGCGGCTGGATCGTTCCGGCGTCACGCCCAATGCGCGCCTCCCCTCCGTGCCGGATGGCAGGCGGGTCTCCGTCGCCGGCCTGGTGCTCGTGCGGCAGCGCCCAGGCACTGGCAAAGCGATTTTCCTGACGCTGGAAGACGAGCAGGCGGTCGCCAACGTCATCTTCTGGGAAAGAACCTTCAATCGCTACCGGCCCATTGTCATGGGGGCGCGGCTGGTCCGTATCACCGGCAAACTGCAGTCGGAATCGAACGTCATCCATATCGTCGCCGAAAAGGTCGAGGATCTGACGCCCTGGCTGTCCGTGCTTTTGGAGGAGAGGCCCGATGTACCTGTCGTGCAAAACGACCGGCAGGATATCGCGGCGCTATCGGGGAAGGCAGAAAAGGTCATGCCCAAGGGGCGCAATTTTCAATAGGGGATACCGGTGCGGCGGTGCACAATCTTGCGAAATGTCGGCGCGAAAGATCACTACAGTTCAGGACGGTCCGCCCAGGCGCGGCGGCGGCAATCCGTCGTCGAAGGGGAGCGAGCGCGCCTCCGAAGGCAGCATGATCGGGATGCCGTCACGCACCGGATAGGCAAGCCGCGCGAGCCTCGAGATGAGCTCGCCGCGCTCCGGATCCCAGGTAAGCGGGCCCTTGGTCAGCGGGCAGGCCAGCAACTCCAGCAGCTTGGGATCGACATTGGCCTTCTTTCCGTCACGCCCATCCACCATTCGGCCCGTCCTCTCACCAGCATTTAAGCTTCGCGCGGCTCTTCCTTCTCCCCTTGTGGGAGAAGGTGGCCGAGCGAAGCTCGGTCGGATGAGGGGTGTTCCAGCTTGGCACCGACCGCGCTCCGTCCAGCACCCCTCAACCGTCTTGGCGCTACGCGCCAATCCACCTTCTCCCACAGGGGGAGAAGGAAGAGCCTCCTACTGCAGGCTCGACCCGAAATCCTCGTTTTCGCGCGCCAGCGCCATTTCGGTGATGGCGATCAGCGTTTCGGCGCGTGTCTTCAGGTCCGCCGCTTCGAGCAGCGCCTGTTTCTCGGCCGGCCCGTAGGGAGCCATCATCGACAGCGCATTGACCAGCATGGCATTTTCGGCGCGGCTGACGCTTTCCCAGTCGGCTTCGAGTTCGTTGGCCTGCAGATAGGCACGAAATGCCTTGAGCAACGCCGGCCGGTCGATCCCGGCCTCCGCCTGATCTTCATCGAGATCGGTGAGAAAGGGAGCAAACCGGCACTGGCGGAAGGGCGTCTTGACCGCGAGCTCCTGCACGATGCGGAACCGGCACACGCCTTGCAGCGAAATCAGGTAACGGCCGTCGCCGCTCTCGGAAAGCGCGATGATGCGTCCGGCGCAGCCGACATTGCAAAGCTCCGGCTCGCCATCGGCACGCCGCGCACCGTCGAGGCTGGGCTGTATGACACCGATCAGCCGCGATCCGGCGATCGCCTCGTCCACCATTTCCAGATAACGCGGCTCGAAGATGTTGAGCGGCATGCGGCCTCCCGGCAGCAGCAATGCGCCTTCAAGCGGGAAGATCGGCACCGTCGACGGCAAATCCGTATCGAGCCGGTAATGCGCGTTTCCCGCCTGCACTTCAGTCCTCCGCTCGCTTCATTGAGAAGCGCATCAAATCCGTCCACCCCATCGCAACTTGACGCGTAAATCGTCAGGAAGCGAAAAACGGATCGGTCTGGCCCCTAATCTGGCGCAGCCGCAGCCGACAGCAAGGCCATCAGGCAAAAACAGTCCATGCCGCGCTCAGGCAAACAGCAGCGATGACAATTTGCGCCGCGCCGCCAGCGTTGCTTCGTCGGTCATGCCCCATGCCTCGAAGAATTGTAGCAATTGCGTCTTGGCGCCGTCGTCGTTCCACGAGCGATCGGCCTTGACGATCGCCAGCAGATTGTCGGCCGCCGCCATGCGGTCGCCGTTGGCGTTCTGGATCATGGCAAGATCGAACCGTGCCTGGTGGTCCCCGGGGTTCTCAGCCAGGCGCCGCTCGAACTCCGCCGGATTGCCAAGAGCTGCCGCCTGCGCGGCAAGCGCCATCTTGGCGCGCACCGCGGCGAGCGGCGGCGCATCCTTCTTTGATTCCGGCGCCCGGGCCAGCACGGCTTCGGCGCCCTCGGCATCGCCGGCCTCGAACAGCAAATCGCCAAGCCCGGCAATCGCCTCGATCGTCTCCGGCGCCTGTTCCAGGATCGCGTCATAGATATCTGCCGCGGTCTGCACATCGCCGGCGTCGCGCGCCTCCGCGGCCGCGGCAAGCGCCTCGGCCACC
>NZ_RZTI01000022.1:0-67471 GCF_003997275.1 Mesorhizobium sp. M6A.T.Ce.TU.002.03.1.1 | reverse complement strand
CAGTATGAGTTCCTTCGCGCCGCCCTCTGTCCTGCCGGACATCTCCCCCACGAGGGGGGAGATTGGCTGTCATCTACACCTTCGCCAATCTCCAACGTCGCATGGAAGGCGCCGATCGAGCGAACTGCCGATCTCCCCCCAAGTGGGGGAGATGTCCGGCAGGACAGAGGGGGGCGCCGTAAAGCGCCGTCGTCTTTCGCTGGCTCTATTGCTTGCAGCCCTGTGTTTCGTCTCGCCCACCCCCGCCTTCGCCCACGCCTCCGACCGCGGCCACGTCCTGCTCCTCCCCACCGGCTACTACGTCGCCGGTGGTGCGCTCGCGGTCGCCGCCAGCTTCCTCGTTCTGGCGCTGCTGCCGCCGGACTCCATCAACCGCCTCTGGCGGCGGCGCCTGCCGCTTTTCGCATTCGGCGACGGCGCACGGACTATCGTCAGTCTGATATCCTTTGCCGGCTTTGCAATTCTTGTCGCGGCCGGCCTGTTCGGCAGCCGCGATCCGCTCTCCAACCCGTTGCCCCTCACCATCTGGACGCTGCTCTGGGTCGGGCTGGCCTCGCTGCAGGGCCTGTTCGGCAATCTCTGGTCCTGGCTGAACCCCTGGTACGGGCCTTGGCGTGTCATCTCACACCTGTTCGGCAAGCGGCGGACATGGCGCCCGCCCCCTTGGCTCGGCTGCTGGCCGGCCGTCGCGCTGTTCTTCGCCTTCGCCTGGTTCGAGCTGATCGACCCGGCGCCCGACGATCCGGCACGGTTGGCCTGGGCCGCCGGCTTCTATTGGCTGCTGAGCTTTGCCGCCATGCTGGTGTTCGGCTACCGCGACTGGAGCCGGCGAGGCGAGTTCCTGGCCGTCTTCTTCGCCATGATTGCGCGCTTCGCCGTCGTCGAGCGCAATGAAGTCGAGCGCAATGAAGACGGCCGGCTCAGTCTGTGCTGGCCGGGCGCCAAGCTCAGCAATACCGCGCCGCTGTCGCCCAGTGGCCTCGCTTTCTTGTTGCTTGCGCTGTCGTCGGTCTCCTTCGACGGCCTGTCGAAAACCTTCTTCTGGCTCGGCCTGTTCGGCATCAATCCGCTGGAGTTTCCCGGCCGCACGGCGGTGATCGGCATCGGCACCTTCGGTCTCGTGCTGACGTTCGTCTTGCTTGCAGCCGCATTCATTCTTGCAATTGTCCTCGGCCAGCGCCTGGCCGGAAGCGAGCATTCCCTCAGTCAGGCCGCCGGGCTGCTGGTCTGGTCGATCGTGCCGATCGCGCTTGCCTATCATGTCGCGCATTATCTGACAGCGCTGCTGGTCGATGGCCAATATGCGGTGGCTGCGCTTTCCGACCCGTTTGCGCTGGGCTGGAACCTGTTCGGCACCGCCGATATGCAGATCGAAGCCGGCGTGGTCGCCGGCGCCGGTTCGGCGTGGTGGCTGTGGAATCTCCAGGCCGGCGTCATCATCGCCGGTCACATGCTCGCCGTGCTCGTCGCGCATGGCCTCGCCTGGCGACTGCACCCGGTTCCCGCCCGCGCCACGCTCAGCCAGTTTCCGCTCACCGTGCTGATGATCGCCTATACGGTCTTCGGCCTGTGGTTGCTTGCCACGCCGGCGGCCGGATGAGACAAAAGCCCGGCTCGATGGCGTCGATTAATCCCCAGGGAAAGCCCGCTTGCCACATCAGGGCTTTGGTGATTTAGTTTGTACACATGCAATTTCGGCCCTCTTATTAAGAGTGGTCCACCTCGCTACAGCCATTGGTCAAAACTCAAAAAAACAAGGGGAACTGCCGTGACTGACAAGAATGGGTTTTTCGATCTCTCCAAAACCGGTCTCACCCGCCGCACCGCGCTGAAGGGGTTGGCCGCGGGCGCCGGCCTCGCCGTCGCGCCTGGGTTCGTGCGTTACAGCCAGGCGCAGAGCTCGGCGCCGATAAAGATCGGCTTCCAGTCCCACCGCACCGGCATTGGCGCCGCCTATGGCCGCTGGTATGAAAAGACCACCGCCGCTGCGGTCAAGGCGATCAACGAAGCCGGCGGCATCAACGGCCGGCCGGTCGAGGTCATCATCGAGGATGACGGCACCGATCCCGGCCGAGGCGCCGAAGTGGTCGGCAAGTTCGCCACCCAGCACAAGACCGACATCGTCTACGGCACGCTGTTTTCGCATGTCGTCATCGGCTCGGCGCCCGCCGCCGGCGAAGCCAAGATGCCCTATTTTGTCGTCAGCGAAGGCCACCACGTCGCCTCGACCAAGCTCAACCGCTACGTCTTCCAGCCCGGCATCACCGACGTGAAGAGCCAGATCCAGTCGATGGCGCCATGGATCGCGACGAACGCCGGCAAGAAGGTGACACAGATTTTTCCCGATTTCGCCTTCGGCTACGATCATCGCGACTACCTGCCGCCGGCACTGAAGGCGCAAGGCGCCGAGGTCATCGCCCAGATCGCCATCCCGCCGACGGAATCGTCCTTCACCAAATATTTTCCGCAGATCCCGGCCGAGACCGAGGTGATCTACCACGTCATGGTCGGCCCGGCGGTGCTCACCTTCGTCAAGGAACTCGGCGAATTCTACGGCTCCAACCGGCCGCAGCTGTTCGGCTTCATCGATTCGCTCGAGGCCACCGACATCAACAGCCCCGGCCTGGAATTCCTCGACGGCAGCCATTTCTGGGAAGGCTCGCCGCGCTACGCGCAGCCTGACGACTCCGCCGCGCAGAAGGCCTATCGCGCCGCCGTCGGCATCGACGACAATGGCGCTGCCGTCGGTGATCCCAAGGACGTGTCCACCGCCGCCCACATGTTCGGCTGCTGGGAAACGCTCTATGTCGTCAAGAAGGCCATGGAGGATGCCGGCTACAAGGGTCCGGAAGACCGCGCCAAGCTGGTCGAGGCGACCGAAGCCTTGACCGAGTTCGCCGAAGGCCCCGAGCATCCGCAAGGACCGAAGACCTTCAACGGCAAGATCCATCAGTGCTTTGGCATCCAGAACATTTCGAAGGTCGAAGGCGGCCGGCTGAATGTCGTCCACAAGACCAAGATCGAGGACGGCCTCTACGAGCCGGAAGGGGATTACACGACCCAGCCGCTCTAGACACGGCTTTGTCTGTGAGCGTGGGAGCCAAGTCACCCCCCTCTGTCCTGCCGGACATCTCCCCCTCAAGGGGGGAGATTGGCAGTTCGTACGAAGGCGGCTGCCTACCGACTTTGGCGATTGGCGAAACCGATGATGCCAGCCGATCTCCCCCCTTGAGGGGGAGATGGCCGGCAGGACAGAGGGGGGTGCGCCTCGCACCGGCCATGGGCATATAACCGATGCACTTCGGACCCCACCTCCTCCTCGCTGCCCTCGAAGGCCTCGTCACCTCAGCTGTGCTGGCGCTGACGGCGCTTGGCCTGTCGCTGGTGTTCGGCGTCATGCGAGTCGTCAATGTCGCTCATGGCGAGTTCTTCATGCTGGGCGCGGTGCTTGCCTGGGCGATCTCCACGGCGATATCAGGCCATCCGTCACTTGGCTTCCTGGCCGCCCTGGTGCTGGCGCCGCTGATCGTCGGCCTGATCGCCTTGGTCGCCGAACGGCTGGTGCTGCGCCGGCTGAATTACAATCCGGAAGCCACCATCGTCGCCACCATCGGCATGCTCTACATCATCCAGCAACTGGCGCTGACCTTTTATGGTCCGGAGGCACGGCCGGTGGAGCCGCCCTTCAGCTACCGCATCCTTCTGCCGTGGTTCGGCTACTCCGGCTACAAGTTGTCGATCATCGCCGCGTCCGCGCTTCTGCTTGTCGCAACGTGGTTCGTGCTGACGCGCACGAAAATCGGCCTCGTCATGCGCGCCACGCAATATGACAGCGAGACCGCGCAGGCCTTCGGCATCCCGGTCGACCGCGTCTATGCCGGCGTCTTCGCGCTCGGCGCCATGCTGGCGGCGGTGGCCGCGGTGCTGATCGTGCCGATCAGCCAGGCGCATTATCTGATGGGGCAGGATCCGCTGCTGCTGTCCTTCATCGTCGTCATCATCGGCGGGCTCGGCTCGCTGCGCGGCACGGTTGTCGCCGCCGTGCTGATCGGCCTGTCGGACGGCATCATCTCGGTGTTCTTCTCGCCGACGCTGGCCAAGATCATCGCCACGCTGCTGGTTGCCATGGTGCTGGTGTTCCGGCCGCAAGGTCTGTTCGGGACGGCATCGCGATGAAGGAGGTTTCACCGGCAAAAGCCTATGCGTTGCATCTGGGCGTCATCGCCCTGCTGTTCGCCCTAAGCTTCGTCCTGCCGGAATATCATCACGGGCTGCTCGCCCGCATCATGGTGCTGGCGGTCTTCGCCATGGGCTACAACATGCTATTCGGCTATGTCGGGCTGCTCAGCCTCGGCCACGCCATGTTCTTTTCGGCCGGGCTCTATGGCGCAGGCCTTGCCGTCATCCATCTCGGCTGGAGCGTGCCTGCCGCCTTCGCCGCCGGGCTTGCCTGCGGCGCGCTTCTTGCGCTCATCATCGGCGTCCTGGCGCTTCGCACTTCTGGCGTCGCCTTCATGATCGTCACCATGATGTTCGCGCAGGTGTTCTATCTCATAATTCTCTATTTCGCGTCCTGGACCGGCGGTGACCAGGGCCTGGTGGTGCCGCAGTCGGCGCGTGTCCTCGTCTTGGGCAGCACGTCGCTCGGCCTCACCAATCCGACCGTGCGCTACATGAGCGCGCTCGCACTGTTCTCGATCGTGCTGCTGGTGACGCTCGCCGTCGTCCGCTCCAGGTATGGCCGTGTGCTGGTCGCTATCCGCGAGAACGAGGAGCGGACCAAAATGCTCGGCTACGACACGTTTTCCAACAAGCTCGCCGCGGTCGTCGTCTCCGGCACCATCTGTGCGGCCTCGGGCGCCGCCTACGCGCTGCTGTTCGGTTATGTCGGCTCGACTTTCGCCTCGGTGCAATATTCCATCCTGCCCCTGCTCTGGGTGCTGCTCGGCGGTGCTGCCACCACGCTCGGTCCGCTGATCGGCACGCTGTTCATGTACTATGTCGTTGACATCACCAGCGGCTACACCTCAGCCTACCTGCTGATCGTCGGCATCGCCCTCATCCTGCTGGTGTTGTTCTTCCCCAAGGGCATTCTCGGCACCATCCGCCAGCGTTGGCTCGGATGGCTGCCATGATGCCGCTGCTGACGACCAAAGGTCTGTCCCGCAATTTCGGTGGCCTGCGTGCCGTCGATGGCGTCGATTTTGCCCTCATGCCGGGCGAGATCCGCGCCGTCATCGGCCCCAACGGCGCCGGCAAGACCACCTTCGTCAGCCTGGTCAGCGGCCGCATCCAGCCATCGTCGGGCATGATCGTCTTCGACGGCGCCGACATCACCAACCTGCCGGCCTACGCCAGGGTCCGCCTTGGCATCGCCTACACCTTCCAGATTACCAGCGTCTTTGCCAATCTCACCGCCTACGACAACGTCGCGCTGCCGGTGCAGCGCACGCTGACCGATGGCCGCTCGAAAGGCGCCGTCCATGCCGGCGTCATGGCGGCGCTGGAGCGCACCGGCCTTGCCGACCGCGCCCACATGCCGGCCGGGCAATTGTCCTATGGCCATCAGCGCCTGCTCGAAGTGGCGATGGGGCTGGCGCTGAAGCCGCGCCTGCTGATCCTCGACGAGCCGACGCAGGGGCTGGCCGACAGCGAGATCGACAACTTCATCGGGCTGGTGCGCGAGATCGCCAAAAGCGCCACCGTGCTTCTGATCGAACACAACATGCCGGTGGTCATGCAGCTTGCCGACCGTATCACCGTCTTCAACGCCGGCAAGATCCTGGCCGAAGGCACGCCCGAGCAGGTCCGCGCCAATGCCGAGGTGCAGGCTGCCTATTTGGGGACGACCCCATGACTGAAACACGGTCTGAAGCACTGACCATCTCTGGGCTCGACTGCTTCTACGGCGAGGTCCAGGTGCTCTACGGTCTCGACCTCGTGCTGAACAAGGGCGAAGTGCTTTGCCTGTTTGGCCGCAACGGCGCCGGCAAGACGACGACGCTGAAGGCGATCATGGGCCTCGTTCCCTCACGCGCCGGCTCGATCAGGCTCGAAGGCAAGGAATTGACCGGTCTGCCGGCGCACGACGTGCCGAAGGCAGGCGTCGCCTATGTGCCGCAGGGCCGGCGGTTGTTCGCCGAGATGACGGTGGCGGAAAATATCGAGATCGGCCTGATGGCTCGCGGCAAGGGCAAGACGACGCGCGAAAACGTGCTCGACCTTTTCCCGCTGCTGCGCCAGCGGCTCAGGCAGCGCTCCGGCACGCTGTCGGGCGGCGAGCAGCAGATGCTGGCCATGGCGCGGGCACTGTGTCTCGAACCGCAGGTGCTTCTGCTCGACGAGCCGACCGAAGGGTTGATGCCGTCGATGATCGCAAAAATCCGTGAGACGGTGTCGAAGCTGCGCGACCTTGGCGTCTCGACGATCCTGGTCGAGCAGCGGGTCGATGCGGTGCTGTCCGTCGCCGACCGGGTCTCGTTCATCGAGAACGGCCGCAACCGCGAGACCGTCGATGTCGAGGAACTCCGCGCCGATCCGTCGGCGGTCCGCCGCTATGTCGGAGTAGGGTAGTCACCCGAAGAACATAAAGCCGGCAAGCAGAAATATCGGGATCAGCACGGCGCCCGACCATGCCATGTAGCCGAAGAAGCCCGGCATCTTCACGCCGCGATGCCTGGCAATTGCGTAGACCATGAAGTTCGGTGCATTGCCGATATAGGTGTTGGCGCCCATGAACACTGCTCCGGCCGAGATCGCCGCCAGCGTCGAGGCGAACGTGGTCATCAGATGCTGCGGATCGCCGCCGGCGAGCTCGAAGAACACCAGATAGGTCGGCGCATTGTCGAGGAAGGATGACAGCGCTCCGGTCATCCAGAAATACGCAAGGTCGTTGGGCTCGCCCGCGGGCGAGCTGACAAGCGAGACCAGCGGCGCCAGCGCGCCGTCGGGGCCGGCCCTGAGAATGGCGATGACCGGCACGATGCAAATGAAGATGCCGGCAAACAGTTTCGCCACTTCGGCGATCGGCTCCCAGTGGAAGTTGTTCGCCTGCCTGTGGCTCTTGTGCGAGACCGCTAGCGAAAGGAAAGCAAGCGCCAGGATGATGGCGTCGCGCACGAGGTTCTGCAGTTCAAGGCTCACGCCCTGGACGGAGAAAGCCAGGCCTGGCTTCCAGGTCGCGGAAAGCAGGATCGCGCCGATCACCCCGGCCAGCAGCGGGATGTTGGCCAGGCCTCGGATGCGCACCTTCGCATCCGGTGTCGGATCCTTGATCTTCGGCGCGCCGGCCTCGCGGCGGTGCAGGACCATGTCCATGGCCAGGAAGACGGCCAGCACCAGGCCGCCGACGAACAGTGTCTCCTGATAGAGATTGGTGGTGGTCCAGAAGAAATCGACGCCGCGCAGGAAGCCGACGAACAGCGGCGGGTCGCCGAGCGGCGTCAGCGAGCCGCCGATGTTGGACACCAGGAAAATGAAGAAGATGACGACATGGGCGTTGAACGGCCGATTGTCGTTGGCGCGCAGGATCGGCCGGATCAGGATCATCGAGGCGCCGGTCGTCCCGATGACCGAGGCGAGCATCGCCCCGATCAGCAGCAGTCCGGCATTCACCAGCGGCGTGCCATGGATGTTGCCGGCGACGAGGATGCCGCCCGAAATGGTGAACAGCGCAAACAGAAGAATGATGAACGACATATATTCGGTGAGCAGCGCATGCAGTACCGCTTCCGTGGCCGAAGGCATGCCGAACGCAACCGCCAGCGGCACGACCACAAGCGCCGCCCAGAAGAGGGTGATCTTGCCGTAGTGGTGCTCCCAGACATGGTGGAAGAGCAATGGCCCGGTGGCGATCGACAGAAGCAGGCCGGCAAAGGGAAGCGCCCACCACAGCGACATTGTTTCGCCTGGCAACTCGTGGGCCTCGGCTGCGAGCGCTATGTCCGGAAGCAGGGTTGCGACTGCCACCACAGCGCCCGCCGTCAAAGCCGCCGCAAACCGCATAAGGCCCCCTCTGGAATTGTGTCGGATGCGATTGGTGATGTTCAAGCCAGCGTCACGCCGGCATCACGCATTCGGTTCAGCATCGTCTCGACGGACCTGTTGAGATTGATGCCGCGGCAGGCGTCGAGCCGCACTGTTGTGTGGAAGCCCTGCTTGACCGCATCGAGCGCCGAAAAGGCGACGCAGAAATCGGTCGCAAGACCAACCAGGGTCAGCGTGTCGATGCCGCGCTCCCTGAGATGGCCGGCAAGGCCGGTCGGCGTCGTATGGTCGTTCTCGAAGAAAGCCGAATAGCTGTCGATCGCCGGCCGGAAGCCCTTGCGGATGACCAGTTCGGCCTTGGTCCAGGCGAGGCCGGAGTGAAAGTCCGAGCCTAGGCTGCCCTGGATGCAATGGTCCGGCCAAAGCGTCTGCTGGCCGTAAGGCATCTCGATGGTCTCGAACGGCTGCTTGCCGGGATGACTGGAGGCAAAGCTCGAATGGCCGGCGGGATGCCAGTCCTGCGTCAGCACGACATGCTCGGTCCGCCGGATCAGGTCGTTGACCAGTGGCACGATCTCGTCGCCGCCGGCCACCGCCAGCGCGCCGCCCGGGCAGAAATCGTTCTGCAGGTCGATGATGACAAGCGCTTCGTCGGCCATGGGCCTCCCTCTTGTTTGTCCGGAGGCATGACCCGAACCGGAAGTCTGCCGAAACGTGGAATCCGGTGTTCGAAGCCAGGTTCCACCGAAAAATGCCGCTGACGCGACCGGATGCAGAAACTCGACCAGATGGCCGGCTGCGTCAACCTCCAACGGTATAACAAATGCGTGCCGCCGCGCCGATGCGGAGAGCGGCCCGAAACTCTGGCTTTGACAATTCCTGTCGGCTTGATATCATTTGCATACGAATGAATTTGACCGGCCCGAATGCCGGAAGGATCCCTATTTCTGGGAAGGCAAAGCGTGATCCGTTACGCGAAACCCACCACCGTCGACGAGGCGCTCGCTTTGCTTGGCGAGGCTTCGTGGCGCATCCTTGCCGGCGGCACCGATTTCTACCCGGCACAAGGGACCAAGCCTTTCCGCGAGAATGTCCTCGATATCAACGGTCTCGCAACGCTGCGCGGTATCGCCGAAACCGAGGACCATTGGGTCATCGGCGCGCGCACGACCTGGACCGATCTTGTCCGTCATCCGCTGCCGGCGGCGTTCGATGCGCTGAAGCAGGCGGCGCGGGAAGTCGGCTCCGTGCAGATCCAGAACGTCGCCTCCATCGCCGGCAATCTCTGCAATGCCTCTCCGGCCGCCGACGGCGTGCCGGCGTTGCTCATTCTCGACGCCGAGGTCGAGCTGCGCTCGGCAGCGATGGCCCGCCATCTGCCGCTGAAAAAATTCATCCTGGGAAACCGCCGCACGGAACTGCAGCCGGGCGAAATGGTCACCGCCATCCGCGTGCCGAAAAACGCCTCCGCCGGCACGTCGGCTTTCGTGAAACTCGGCGCCCGTCGCTATCTCGTCATTTCCATAGCCATGGCGGCCGCCCGTCTGACCGTTGAGGACGGCATCGTCGGCAACGCTGCCGTCGCCGTCGGCTCCTGTTCAGCGGTCGCCAAACGTCTTGCAAGTGTCGAAGCAGCCTTGCGCGGCCTCCCGGTTGACCACGCCCTCGTCACTGCGATCCAGTCCGCGCCGATGGACGAGCTGTCGCCGATCGGCGACGTCCGCGGCAGCGCCGAATACCGGCTGGACGCCGTGCGCGAGATCGTCGCCCGCGCCGTGCTTGATGCCGCGGGTCACGCATCGAATGACAAGGCGGTGGCGGCATGAGCAAAGCTCAGCCTGGCATGAGCATGGAGCGGGCCGACATCGCCTTCGAGGTCAACGGCGCCGCCGTTTCTGTCTGCGTGCCGCCGGTTCGTCGTCTCTCTTCGGTGCTGCGCGACGAATTGCGCCTGACCGGCACCAAGATCGGCTGCGACGCCGGCGACTGCGGCGCCTGCACGGTGCTTGTCGACGGCGAACCCGTCTGCGCCTGCCTCATGTCAGTGGCTTCTGCCGCTGGCACCGTGGTGACCACGGTCGAAGGGCTCGCCAATGGCAGATTGTCGGCGCTGCAAGCTTCGTTCCTCGACCATGGCGCCGCGCAATGCGGCATCTGCACGCCCGGCCTGTTAATCGCGGCAACCGCGCTGCTGGACAGGGAGCCGAACCCGAGCGAAACCGAAGTCCAGGATGCGCTGGGCGGCGTCCTGTGCCGCTGCACCGGGTACCGGAAGATCGTTGCGGCGGTGATGGATGCTGGACGGTTCGCGAGCGAACTATCGACGGACGGCATTGCCCCTCATCCGCCTGCCGGCACCTTCTCCCCGTACAGTGACGGGGAGAAGGACGAAGCTCCAGCGCTGGCGTCCCCCTCTCCCCGTCTTTCACGGGGAGAGGGTAAGGGTGAGGGGCAGCACCAACTTCAGCGGCTCGATCTCGACCTTGACCGCAGAATGCCAATCTCAGGCCATGCTGTAGGCTCCTCTCCGATCAGGCTCGACGGCCTGCCGAAAGTCACCGGCGGCGAAAAATTCGGCGGGGATTCCTTCCCGGCCGATGCGCTGGCGGTGCTGGTGGTGCGCTCGCCGCATCATCACGCCCGCTTCGCCTTCGGCGATCTCGACGCCTGGGTGAAAACCCGTCCCGGCATCGTCGGCGTCTTCACCGCTGCCGACATTCCGGGAAAGAACAGCTTCGGCGTCATTGCGCCTTTTGCCGACCAGCCGGCGCTGGCCGAAGGCTTTTCGCGCTTTCGCGGCGAGGCAGTGGCGCTGGTTGCCGGCGAGCGCGAGGCCATCCTCGATCTCGATCTTTCGGATTTTCCTGTTCGTTGGACCGAGTTGCCATACCTTCTGCAGCCTTGCGAGGCGCAAGCCGGCGGCGCGCAACTGATCCACGAGAACCGGCCGGCAAACCTGCTCACCACTGGCTTCGTCGAGCGCGGTGACCCCGAAGCCGCGCTTTCCGGCGCGGCTTTCGTGGTTTCCGGCGCCATCGATACCTCCTATGTCGAGCACGCCTATATCGAGCCGGAAGCCGGCCATGCCTATATGGATGGCGGCACGCTCGTCGTCGTCGCCTGCACGCAGGCGCCCTACATGGATCGCGACGACGTGGCAAAAGTGCTTGGCCTTGCCGCTGACAAGGTGCGTATCGTGCCGACAGCCACCGGCGGCGGCTTCGGTTCCAAGCTCGACGTCTCGTTGCAGCCGCTGATCGGCTTGGTCGCGATGAAGACCGGGCGGCCGGCTGCACTCGCCTATACCCGCAACGAATCGATGATCTCGACCACCAAGCGTCATCCCGCCGAGATGAAGGCAACGATCGGCGCCGATGCCGATGGCCGCGTCACCGGCATGGTCTTCGCAGGCGATTTCAACACCGGCGCCTATGCGAGTTGGGGCCCGACCGTCGCCAACCGCGTGCCGGTGCACGCCTCCGGTCCCTATGCGACGCCGAATTACCGTGCCGAAGGCCGCGCCATCCACACAAATGGCCCGATCTCCGGCGCCTTCCGCGGTTTCGGCGTGCCGCAGGCGACGATCATGCAGGAAACACTCTATGACGAGCTGTCCGAAAAGCTTGGGCTGGACCGGCTCGATTTTCGCCTGAAAAACTGTCTTCGTAACGGCTCCGAAACGGTTACCGGACAGAGGCTGGAAGCAGGCGTTGGCATTGCCGAGTGCCTCGAAGCGTTGCGGCCGCATTGGACGCGCGCGCTTGCCGATGCCGAAAAATTCAACAGTGCCAATGACAGCAGGAAACGTGGCGTCGGCGTCGCCTCCTGCTGGTATGGCTGTGGCAACACCTCGCTGCCAAATCCATCGACCATCAGAGTCGGCATCTCCGCCACCGGCGACGTCGTCCTGCATCAGGGTGCCGTCGATATCGGGCAAGGCTCGAACACGGTCATTGCCCAGATCTGCGCCGACGCGCTTGGCTTGCCGCTCGAAAAATTCCGGCTGAAAAGCGCCGACACGGCGATCACGCCCGATGCCGGCAAGACGTCTGCTTCGCGCCAGACCTTCGTCACTGGCAAGGCCGCCGAAAAGGCCGGCGGCGCCTTGCGCGAGATCATGCTGCGCTTCGCCAATGTGTCGGAGAAGGCAGCGATCGCTCTGGATGGCACAAGCCTGGTCATCCGCGAGGGCGAAGCGACGCGGCATATCGATCTGTCCACGCTGAAGGCCGATGCTGACGGCTTCGTCTTCCGTGCCGAGGAAAGCTACGACCCGCCGACGCTGCCGCTCGACGCCAAGGGCCAGGGCAAGCCCTATGCCGTCTACGGCTATGGCGCACAGATCGCCGAACTCGAGGTCGACCTCAAGCTCGGCACGGTGAAGCTGATCAAGATCACCGCCGCGCATGATGTCGGCAAGGCGATCAATCCGCTGCTCGCCGAAGGCCAGATCGAGGGCGGCATCGCGCAAGGCATCGGCATGGCGCTGATGGAGGAGTACATTCCCGGTCGCACCGAGAATCTGCACGACTATCTCATCCCGACCATCGGCGACGTGCCGCCGATCGAGACCATCCTGATCGAAGTTCCGGATCCGGAAGGACCCTTTGGCGCCAAGGGCTTGGGCGAGCATGTGCTGATCCCGACGGCGCCCGCGATCCTCAATGCCATCCGCCATGCCACCGGCGTCCTGGTCACCAAAATTCCGGCGACGCCGAGTCGCATCCGCGCTGCGATCCGCGACAAGGAGGCGGGCCGATGAGCGAGCTAGCCGAACGCTTCGAAACCCACGATCCCGGCGAGAAGCAAGTGGCGGAAAAGATCCGCTGCGATGCCTGCCCGGTCATGTGCTATATATCAGACGGCCGCACCGGCGCTTGTGATCGCTACGGCAATGTCGGCGGCAGGATCGTGCGGATGGATCCGCTGACCATCCTCGACCATGCGGCCGAGACCGGCGCTGTGGTTGTGCCTTTTGTCGCCGAGGGCGAAGAATGGGACGGCGAACTGGTCAACACCGGCCGCCGTTTCGTCACCGCGATCGGCGCCGGCACCACCTATCCCGACTACAAGCCTGCGCCTTTCATCGTCAGCCAGGAGGTCGAAGGCGTCGATCTCGTCACCGTCGTCACCGAGGGCATCTTCTCCTACTGCGGCGTCAAGGTGAAGATCGACACCGACCGCCACCTTGGTCCCGAGACTGCCACGGTCCGCGCGGCGGGTGAGGCAATCGGCCATGTCACGACAGGCGAATATGGCTCGCAGATGCTGTCGCTGGGCGGCGTGCATCATCTGACCGGCGGCTCCAAGGCCGAGGGTCGCGCCACCTGCGATGCGCTGCTTAATCTATGCAACCGCAAGCCGGTCGAGCTCACCATCGACGGCGGTGCCACGGTCATCGTCGAAGCCGGCAAGCCCCCGGTCATCGACGGCCAGCTCGAACATCGCATGCGGGTCGGCTGCGGCTCGGCCACCATCGGCATGTTCGCCACCCAGTGGCGCGACCTGGTCGACGAGGTGGTGGTGGTCGACGACCACATCACCGGCGTCGTGTCCGAGCATCAGGCAGGCAAGGTGCTCGGCTGGCAGGACACCGGAATCAAGATCATCGGCCGCCGTTCGACGCCGGGCCGCTATTTCAAGGTGTCCGAGCCCGGCCTCGGCTGGGGCGGCACCAGCATTTCCGACCCGCTGTCGATCCTCGGCGAATGGAACGCTAAGAAGGGCGCCCGCCCCGGCCTGTCGCTGCTGATGGTCTCGACCACCGGCGAGCAGTTCGCCTATTACGAGCTCGATGATGAATTGAAGCCGGTACAAAAGCCCTTCCCGGAGCGGCTGCAGAAATCCGTCGGCCTGATCGAGGACAATTGCGAGCCGGCGCTGTGCACCGTGCTGTTCGTCGGCGGTGCCGGCGGCTCGCTGCGCGCCGGTGTCACCGAGAACCCGGTCAATCTGACCCGCTCGGTGCAGGGCCTGACGACTTATGTCACCGTTGGCGGCGCGCCGGTCTATGTTTGGCCGGGCGGCGGCATCACGCTGATGGTCGATGTCACCCGGGTGCCGGAAGGTGCCTTCGGCTATGTGCCGACGCCGGCGCTGGTGGCGCCGATCGAGTTCACCCTGCGCCGCGACGACTATGTCAGGCTCGGTGGCTACGAAGCCGAGATCCGCAGCGTTGATGACATTCTCGCCAAAGGCGGCGAGTATCTCAACCCGCGCCGCGGCACAGGTGCGCCGGCCAGCAATCCATGGCCGCCACTGGCGCAGTTGCGGCGTGCCGCGAGCAACGGGTCCGGGTGATGAACGGCCCGCAGGCACATTGGCTTGAGGACGGCAGGCGGCTGCATCTCAATCATGGCCCGATCGACCTGATCATCGAGGCTTTTGGCGATGCGGACGAATGCCGCGCCGCCTACAGCCAGGCGGTGGCGCGGTTCCAGACAATCCTGCAGGAGATCGTCGACGACCTCCCAGAACTGCGCCGTCCGGCTTCGTCGCGGCCACGTGCTTTCGCTGGGCCGACGGCGCGGCGCATGGAAGCGGCGGTTGTTCCGTTAGCGAAACAATTCATCACGCCGATGGCTGCAGTCGCCGGTTCGGTAGCCGACGAAATGCTTGGCGCGTTGCTGGCCGGGCGCCGGCTCGATCGCGCCTATGTCAACAATGGCGGTGACAGCGCGATCCATCTCGGCAACGGCCGGTCCATGACCCTCGCCATTGCCGGGACAGGTCATGGACTGGCGGACCGTATCACGATCCGCGCCGAAGACGGGATCCGCGGCGTCGCGACGAGCGGCTGGCGCGGCCGTTCCTTTTCGCTGGGCATCGCCGACGCAGTCACCGTGCTGGCGCGGACGGGTGCTGAAGCCGATGCCGCCGCGACCTTGATCGCCAATGCCGTCGATCTGCCCGGTCATCCCGCCATCGAGCGCGTGCCGGCGCGCGATCTGGCGCCCGACAGTGACCTTGGCGATCGTCTGGTCACCCAGGGCGTCGGCGTGCTTTCATCAGGCGAAATAGCCGCTGCGCTGGACAGCGGGCTTGCTGTCGTCGCAGATTTTCGGCGACACGGCCTGATTGCCGCCTCAGCGCTTTTCCTTGCCGGTCAGGCACGGATCGCCGGTCCCATGCCCCTCGCTGCGCCCAATGAGAAATCAAGGAAGGAAATTGCCCATGCCTGAGTTTGCGATCCGCAAGGTTGCGGTGCTGACCGAAGAGATCTTTCACGAGGGCGGACCGGTGGCGAAGGTGCCGCGCCGCCGCGCCGCTGCGATGGCTGTGGTGAAGAACCCGTTCGCGGGCCGCTACGTGGAAGACCTGCAGAGCGCGATGGACGATCTGAAGCCGCTCGGCCTGCTGCTCGCCGACAAGCTCATCGCCGCATTGGGCGGCGACGTAAAGCAGATCGACGGCTATGGCAAAGGCGCCATCGTCGGTATCGCCGGCGAGCTCGAGCATGGCGCGCTGTGGCATGTGCCGGGTGGCTACGCCATGCGCGAGCGGCTCGGCGACGCCAAGGCGATCGTGCCATCGGCAAAGAAGGTCGGCGCCTTCGGTTCAAAGCTCGACGTGCCGCTCGGCCATATCAACGCCGCCTATGTGCGCAGCCATTTCGATGCCATGGAGGTCGGCATCAGCGACGGGCCTCGTCCCGACGAGATCCTGTTCTGCCTCGCCATGACCTGCGGCCCGCGCGTGCATGATCGCATGGGCGGCCTCGCGGCCAAGGACATCAAGGCATGGGACGGACTGCGGTGAGCGCCGAAGACATCAAGCTCAAGCTGGTCGAGGCGGAGGAGCCTGACGAAAACGATTACCGCCTGCAGGAGCAGGTCGGCTTCATCCTGCGCAAGGCGCACCAGCGCCATGTCTCGATCTTCGCGGCACATATCGCCGACCTGACACCGCCGCAATTTGCCGCCCTGGCCAAATTGCACGACGTCGGCGAGACCTCTCAGAACCAGCTTGGCAGCCTGATCGCCATGGATGCGGCGACGGTGAAAGGTGTCATCGACCGGCTCAAGGCGCGCGGCCTGGTCGAGCTTTCCAAGCATGAGGTCGACAAAAGGCGCCTGCTGGTCAATCTGACCGCTGAGGGCCGGGATGCCATCGAGCGGCTGATCCCGATCGCCCGCGATATCACGCAGGAAACGCTGGCGCCGCTTTCCGCCAAGGAGGCCGCCATTTTCATGAGGCTTTTGGCCAAGCTGGCCTGAGCGGTGCCCTCGCTGGCTCCCAGAGGCTGAGCGAACTTGGTCGGTCTACGCCGCCCCTCATTGTCCTGCCGGACATTTCTCCCCGTATAGTGACGGGGAGAAAGACGCCGTCATCGACGGTTTCGCCAATCAACAGCGTTGCAAAAAGGGTGCCGGGCGCCGCGGCCAGTTCCTTCTCCCCGTCGCTATACGGGAGAAGGTGCCGGCAGGCGGTTGAGGGGCAGAGCTATGCTATGTCCCTCAGGTCACTGTCTCCGGTGCCTCAGAGGCCGTTGTCCTTCAGGACCTGGGCGGCATTTTCCTTGGTGATCTTCTCCGTCGGCAAGGTGATGGTCTTTTCGACCTTTTCGCCGTTCAGGAACTTGATCGCCTGCCGCAGTCCCTCGGCGCCGGGCGTCACATAGGTGAAGGTCGCCGTCAGCTCGCCATTGTTGACCAGCGTCACGCCTTCATTGGGCAGGCCGTCGATGCCGATGAACTTGATGTCCTTCTCGCGTCCGGCATCCTTGGCGGCAAGATAGGCGCCGTACGCCATCGGGTCGTTGTGACCGTAGACGAGGTCGATCTTCTCGTTGTTGCGCAGCGCCGTGGCCATGATGTTGTAGGCCTGATCCTGTTTCCAGTCGCCCGACTGCTGGTCGAGTAGGTACTTGATGCCCGGCTCCTTGTCGGTGAATTCATGGAAGCCGTCATGGCGGTCATGTGCTGGCTGGGTGCCCATGCCGCCCCAGATCTCGACGACATTGCCTGATGCCTTGCCCTTGCCGCCGAGCAGCTCGACGGCGTACTCACCGGCAGCCCGGCCGATCAGCTTGTTGTCGCCGCCGACGAACTGCGTGTAGTCCTTGGTTTCGACATTGCGGTCGAGCACGAAGACCGGGATCTTGGCATCGATCGCCTGCTGCACGACGCCGGTCAAGCCGGCGGATTCCTTCGGTGACACCAGCAGCGCGTCGACTTCCTGACGGATCAGGTTCTCGACATCGGCGACCTGCTTTTCGGTTTTGTCCTCGCCGTCGGTGACGATCAGCTCGACTTCCGGATGTTTGGCGGCCTCGGCCAGGATGTCCTTGTTGAACTGGGCGCGCCACGGCTCGATGGTCGTCACCTGCGAGAAGCCGATCTTCCACTTCTTGTCCTGCGCGTAGGCGTTGCCGCTGGTCAAAAGGGCGGTCGTGGTCAGCAGTGCCGCGGTGACGGCGGCAAGCTTCAACATGTCACGTCGTTTCATTTCTTGTTTCCTCCAAGATTTAGAGACGGGGTCTCTTTTGACGGCCGCTTTGCTGCGGTCGTTTCCTTGTGCGCCGCTTTTCCACCAGGCAGGCGCAGATAGAAGAGAAGATCAAAGGCATTGCGCTCCTGCACGAGCACGGTGCCGATGATGATCATCCCCTTCAGCACGAGCTGAAGGTTCGAATTGATGTTGTGCAATTGCAGGATGTTCGAGAGCAGTCCGAAGATCAGCACGCCACAGAATGTGCCGATGAGGCTGCCGCGTCCGCCCATCAGGCTGGTGCCGCCGATGACCACTGCGGCGATGGCATCGAGCTCAAGTCCGGCACCGGCATCCGGCTTGCCTTGCCTGTATTGCGCAACGTAAAGCACTGCCGCCACGCCGGCCAGCAGCCCTGATACCGCGTAGGTGGCGATCTTGACGCGGCCGGCGGCGATGCCGGACAGCCGCGCCGCCTCTTCATTGCCGCCGATGGCATAGACATAGCGGCCGAACGGCGTGAAGCGCAGCACGGCGCCGTAGATCAGGATCGCTCCGAGGAAGAACAGGCCCGGCATCGGGATCACGCCGAAGACCAGCGAGCGCAGGATTTCGAAATCCGCGGTGGCGTTCGAGCCGGTGTAGACCGGCAGCACCGCATTGTTCTGCCCGGCAGTCAGCCGGGCGATGCCGAGCGCCGTCACCATCATCGCCAGCGTGACGATGAAAGGCTGCAGCCGCCCGGCAACGATGATGAAGCCGTTGAGCGCGCCGAACAGCAGCCCGACGCAAGGCGCCACCAGCAACACGCCGAGCACGCCGAATTTTGAGCCTGCCTGCGGCAGCAGGAACCACAGCACGAGACTGCAGAGGACCACCCCGACAATGCCGGGCGTGACCAGCCCACGAACGCTATCCAGCCTGATGTCGTGCGTGGCTTGCGAGCCGGCGCGGGATTTTTCGATGTTCAGGAAGATGAAACGGGTGACCAGGATGCCGAGGCAAAGGGCGATCACGGCAACTGTCGGCACCCCCAGCACCACCGCCGGCGTGACACCCGGAACCGTCAGCAGCATGGCGCAGACCACGGTGCAGATCGCCATCAGCGAGCCGACGGAAAGATCGATGCCGCCGGTGATGATCACCGCTGTCATGCCGGTGGCGATCAGGCCGGTGGTCGACACCTGGCGCAGCACATCGAGCAGATTGCCGTAGGACAGGAAGATGTTGTTGCCCTTGGAGCTGATCGGCGAGCCCAGCACGCCGATCAGGAAGATGGCGATCAGGCCCCAATAGAGCTTCGTCCGGGACAGGATGTTCAAGATGCTCATGCGGCAGGCCTCGTCATGGTCCGGCGCGGCGCCGCAAGCCGCATGATGGCCTCCTCGCTGGCTTGCGCGCGCGAGAGGATCCCCGTCTGGCGACCATCGGCCATGACCAGGATGCGGTCGGAAAGATGCAGCAGCTCCGGCAATTCCGAGCTGATGACGGCGATGGCGAGCCCGTCTCGCGCCAGCTTGAAGATGAGATCGTAGATCTCGCGCTTGGCGCCGACATCGATGCCGCGTGTCGGCTCGTCCAGCAACAGCACCCGCGGCCGCGTCGCCAGCCACTTGCCGATGACGACCTTCTGCTGGTTGCCGCCGGACAGCGTGCCGGCCGGCTGCTCGATGGTCCCGCAGCGAATGCCGAGCGCCTTGACGGCGTGCCGCGCTAGGCCTTGCTCGCCGGCTAGAGAGCGAAGGCCGAACCGCGCCAGCGCGCCGACCAGCGGCAGCGCGACATTGTCGGTGATCGACGCCTGAAGATGCAGGCCTTGCGTCTTGCGGTCCTCTGTCACCAGGGCGATGCCGAGCCGGCGGGCGTCGCGCGGCGAACGGATTTCCACCGGCATGCCGTCGAGCCGGATTTCGCCGCCGGCGCGTCCGCCGCTGGAACCGAAGATGGTCTCCAGGATTTCGGTGCGTCCCGAGCCCAGCAGCCCGCCTATCCCCAGAATTTCGCCTTCGGCAAGATCGAAGCCGACGCCGTCAAGCGCGGTCCGCCAGCCGTGGCGGTCGGGTTTCGACAGTGACAAGCCACTTACGGCGAGGACGACCTTGCCGCTGGGGCCGCGCTCCTCCTGGGAAGAGGCAAGCAGGCTTCGCCCGACCATCGCCGAAATGATGGTGTCTTCGTCGAGCCTTGCCATCGCCTCGGTCAGCACGTGGCGTCCATCGCGAAACACGGTGACCCGGCTGGCCAGATGCATAACCTCGTCGATGCGGTGCGAGATGTAGACGATCGCCACGCCGCTGTCGGCGAGCTGGCGGATGATCCGGAACAGCCTTTGGCATTCGGCCGGCGAAAGCGCTGATGTCGGCTCGTCCATGATCAGGATGCGCGCCGACATCGACAGCGCCTTGGCGATCTCGACCAGCTGCTGCTCGCCGACGCGCAAGCTGCCGACCCGCGCCTCCGGGTTGAGCTCGATGCCGAGCCTCTGCAGCAGCGCGCCGGCGGCGTGGCTGCTTGCCTTGCGGTCGACGATAAGTCCGGCGATCAGCTTTTCGCGCCCTAGGAAAATGTTGTCGGCAACGCTGAGCTCGGGGACGAGATTGAGTTCCTGGTGGATGATGGCGATGCCGGCGTGCTCGGCGTCGCGGACGCCGGCGAAACGGACCGGATGGGCATCGATATTCACCGTTCCGTCGTAATCCGTGTAGACGCCGGAAAGGATTTTCATCAGCGTCGACTTGCCGGCGCCGTTTTCCCCCATCAGCGCATGGACTTCGCCGCACCGCAGGTCGAAGCCGACATCGACAAGGGCGGCGATGCCACCAAACGTCTTGGAGATGTGCTCGGCGCTCAAAACCACGGCCGAGCGGCCGGCCGCAGCCGCATCATCTCCGGACGTGATGGAATTGCCATGCTCCATGACAGAACGGCCTCCCTTCCGCCGTCGTCGAACGTCTCAAACGCTAATCTAAACGTTTCGATCGTGTCAAGCTGATATCTGGTGAGGCCGGTGAACGAATTTCAATTCTTGCGCGGAACCGCAAGATTCCGTAGATATTGCAGCCAGAAGGCGGTGAAACGTTTCGAAAATGATGGCGTCAGGGCGAAAAAAGCAGCGGAAGTCCACGGCCCCGACCATGCTGCACGTGGCTCAAGTGGCGCGTGTTTCGGTCGCCACCGTCTCAGCGCTGATCAATGGCACCGCGACTGTCAGTCCCGAACTCAGCCAGCGCATCGAACAGGCGATCCGCGACATCGGCTATAAGCGCAACGCGATCGCCCGCAGCCTGAAAATGGGGACGACCCGCACCATCGGGCTTACCGTTCCCCATATTACCAATCCGTTCTTCACCGATGTCGTGTCGGTCATCCAGCAGGCATTCGACCGCGCCGGCTACGCGGTCATGCTGTGCTGCACGGACGAGGATCTCAACACGCAGGACGACCAGATCAGGCTGCTGCTCGACCGGATGGTCGACGGGCTGATCGTCGCGCGCGTCGGCGACGGCGCGATCCTGAAGAGAATTGTCGATGACGCCAACGTGCCGGTGGTGCTGCTCGACCGTGTCTGCGAAGGCGTCGATACCGACACCGTCGTCCTCGACAACCAGCGCGCGGTGTTCGACGCCATCACCTATCTGATCGATCTCGGCCACCGGCGGATCGGCTACATCTCAGGATCGTTCGACATCTCGCCCATGCATGACCGCATGACGGGATATCGCGAGGCCCTCCAGGCTGCCGGCCTGCCGGTCGAGAACGAGCTTATCCGCTTCGGCAATTTCCATGAAGTCGACGGCTACAACGCGACGATGCAGCTGCTTTCGCTGCACGACCGCCCGAGCGCGATCTTCTCGGCCAACAATCCGATGGTGATCGGCACCATGAAGGCGATCCGCGACATCGGGCTGTCCTGCCCGGAGGATATTTCGGTTGCCTGCTTCGACGATTTCCCATGGTCGGACGTGTTCCAGCCGCAACTGACCACGGTCGCCCAGCCGGTGCAGGCAATCGGCGAGCAGGCGGCCAATCTGCTGCTCGACCGGCTCGCCGGAAATAGGGACGCGCCGCCGCGCAAGCTGGCGCTCAAGGGACGCCTGATGATCCGCAATTCATGCCGGCCACTTGGGCCGCCCTTGGGCGCGATCGCACAAAGCGTCAGCGCCTGATGCATGTCGCCCAAAAGTGTGCAGCGGTTTTGGGATAACGACATGCATCAAATAAAAAGACCGTCAGGCCGCTTGTGACAGCGATTTGTGGGCTTCGGCCAGGATCTCGAAGGATCGCACCCGCGCCGCGTGATCGAAAATCTGGGCGGTGACCATCAGCTCGTCGGCGCCGGTGCGGCGGACGAACGCTTCTATGCCTTGCCTGACCGTTTCCGGGGCGCCGACGACGGCGCAGGACAGCGCCTGGCCAAGCATTGTTTTGGCCATTGCGTCGAGGTCGCGCTCATATCCCTCGACCGGCGGCGGCAATCGGCCGGGCCGGCCGGTGCGCAGATTGACGAAGGCCTGCTGCAGCGAGGTGAACAACAGCCGCGCCTCGGTGTCGGAGGGTGCAGCGAACACATTGAGACCGAGCATGACATAGGGCTTGTCGAGCTGTTCCGACGGCTGGAAGCGCGAGCGGTAGACTTCCAGCGCGTGGTCGAGCTCGGCCGGTGCGAAATGCGACGCGAAGGCGTAGGGCAGGCCGAGCATGGCGGCGAGCTGCGCGCCATAGAGGCTTGAGCCCAGGATCCAGATCGGCACCTGCTCGCCCTCGCCGGGCACGGCTCGGATACGCTGACCGTCCTCGGCCGGCTGGAAATAGCCCATCAGCTCGACGACATCCTGCGGGAAACTGTCGGCGCCGGCCTCGAGGTTGCGGCGTAGCGCGCGCGCCGTGCCCATGTCGGTGCCCGGCGCCCGGCCGAGGCCGAGGTCGATGCGCCCTGGATGCAATGCGTTAAGCGTGCCGAACTGCTCGGCGATGACCAGCGGCGAATGGTTGGGCAGCATGATGCCGCCGGCGCCGACGCGTATCGTCCTGGTGCCGCCGGCGACATGGGCAATGACGACGGAGGTGGCGGCGCTGGCGATGCCCGGCATGTTGTGATGCTCGGCCAGCCAGTAGCGCTTGTATCCCAGCCGCTCGGCATGACGGGCAAGATCGAGCGAATTGGCGAGTGATTGCGAAGCGTTGCTGCCTTCGATGATTGGCGACAGGCGGTCATGGCGACTTAAGCCTCCAGGATTTTCTTCTGTCGCGCCATGGCCTCGAAGGCTGCACGGTCGGGAATGGCGATTTCGAGCGGGCCTTCCAGCACGTCGGCGAGTTCGGCGGCTGTCGCTATCTCCATCTGCTCGGTACGGCCGCCGAGATGATGCGTCGACAGCCGGTTGTTGCGGAGCGCATAACGGCGGCCCGGCAAGGCTCGTGCGGCGATTACGGAGGAAAGGAAGTGCGAGGTTGGGTGGGTCGACAGGAAATGGTTGCTGACCGAATAGTCGACCTCATAGTTCTGCTGCATGTCGAAGCGGTAAACTGTCCGCCAGTCGCCGCCGACATTGGCCTGCAGCCGAAAATGATCGCCTGTCTCAACCATGCGGAATGTCTCATGTGGGGTCTTTTGCTCGAGACCCGGTCGAAGCAGGAGCGGCGCTGTCAGTGTCAGTCCGCCGAAGCCGACATCGGCAATGTAGGTTCGGCCGTCGAGTTCGACGCGCAGCAACATATGGCTCCGGGCGGTTATGGCTTCATCGGGCTGGCCCCAAAGAACGCGTGCGGCAAGGCCGCTGACGGCGAAGCCAAGCGCCTTCAGCACATGCATGAAAATGAGATTGTGCTCGAAGCAATAGCCGCCGCGACCCCGAGCGACGATCTTTTCCTGCAGCGAGGCGAGATCGAGACGAACCGGGTGGCCTAGAAACGGATCGAGATTTTCGAACGGGATCGCCTGCGGGTGTAAGAGATGGAGCGACTTCAGCGTTTTCAGCGAAGCGTCCCTCAAGCCGGTATATCCGATGCGGGCGAAATAGGCGTCGATGTCGAAGGAGATATCGGTCATGGAAGGGAGCCAGGCTTTGACCAGCTCGATATAGGCATTCAATCCGGGCGCCGCAAACGCCGCGTGCCGGTTTGCGCTGCAGCGCTGTTCGTCTCCTCGATGAGTTCTTCCTCAACCACCGCAGTATGCTGCGCCGCCAGGAAATTGCCGACATGGCTGAGGCTGTCGAAATGATCGCAGAACACCTTGATGACGACCAGCAGCGGCACCGCCATCAGCGCGCCGACGAAACCCCACAGCCAGGACCAGAAGGCAATAGCGATGAGGATCGCCACCGCATTGATCTCGAGGCGGCGGCCAACCACCGTCGGCGTCACGAACTGGCCCTCGACGGTATCGCACAACAGCACGAAGGCCGGCGCCAGCAGTGCGTAGGAGATGCTGTCGAAGCTGATCAGCGAGATGATCGTGACAAGCGTGATTGTAATCAGCGCCCCGATATAGGGCAGGAAATTGAGCAGAGCCGCTGCCGCGCCCCAGACCTGCGGGTTGGGCACGCCGAGTGCCCAGAGGCCGAGTCCGATGACCAACCCCAGGCATGTATTGATGACGGCGACGGTGAGCAGGTAGTGCGAGATTTCACGTTCGACGTCATAGACGACGCGCAGTGCCCGCTTCTTTTCGCTGAGACTAGGGAAGGATTCGACGATCTTCTCATAGAACATCGTGCCGGAGGCGAGCAGGAACAGCGACAGGACGAAGACGATGATGAGGCTGGTGCCTGCCGACAGCAAATTGCTGGCGGCTTGCGGGAGAAGGCCGGATTGCGCCATGGCTACCCTCTGAACGCCCGGCTCCTGGGATGTCTGCGTCAGCCCCTCTATCTGCCGCGAAATCTCCATGATCCTTTCGAAAGGGCGCCGCAGTTGCGCGAGCCGTTCGGTCAGCTGCTGGCCAATCACCGAGGTGTTGTTGATGAGATCAATGACTGGCCCGCTGAGTAGATATCCTGCGACGGCGACGACGCAGAACGACAGCAGCACCAGCAATGTCGCCGACATCACGTCGGGCAAGCCGTGTTTGCGCAGGAAGCGGACGATCGGCGTCAGCGTCAGCGCCAGCAGGAAAGCCAGAATGACCGGCATGAAGAAGGCACGAGCGAAGGAGAGCGCGTAGATCGCCATAAGGATGAAGATGCCGACGAGCAGCGAACGCATCAGATGCGTGTCCGCCCGCGCCTCGACGCGCGGATCCGGGCTTTCGGCAGCGCCTGCGCCCAAAGCGGCGGGGTCGGCTTTCATTCTGGCCCTCGGCGGCACACCGCGATTGGTGTACGCTGTTGGCGGAAACGCCTTTGCGGCTTCAAAGTTCCGTTAGAGCGACGTGCGTCCACTTGGACGCACAAAGCACGCTCTAACACTTTGAATCTACGCATCGTGCTTTCCGAAAATCGATTCCGATTTTCGGGCCGATGCGTTAGCCGGCGTTGATGGCAAGGCCGTACTGCGCCCTTGCCAGTGAATCAGGGCCGATGAATCAGGCGGCCGGCGCGGCCACGGCAGGGATGGTCTTCGCCGTTTCCTTGCGCACGATCGGCGCGACCTTGGTGCCGTAGAGCTCGATCGCCTTCATGATCTTGGCGTGCGGCATGGTGCCGATCGCCATCTGCAGCAGGAAGCGGTCGTTGCCGAAGATCCTGTGCTGGGCAACGATCTTTTCGGCCACCTGTTCGGGATTGCCGACGAACAGTGCGCCGTTCGGGCCACGCGACTGGTCGAAATGCGCCCTTGACGTTGGACCCCAGACACGCTCGCGGCCGATGCGGTTCATCACCTCGGCCTGTGGCCCATAAAAATCGTCGGCCGCTTGATCGGTGGTCTCAGCGATGAAGCCGTGGACGTTGAGGCTGGTGGCGAGATCAGCCGGATCGTTGCCGGCCCGTTTGGCCGCCTCCCTGTAAATGTCGAACAACGGCGCGAACCGTGCCGGCTCGCCGCCGATGATGGCCAGCGCCAGCGGCAGGCCGAGCGCACCGGCCCGCGCGGCCGATTGCGGCGTGCCGCCAATCGCGATCCAGATCGGCAATTTGTCCTGGAAAGGGCGGGGATAGACGCCGCGATCGTTGATCGGAGCGCGCAGCCTGCCCGACCAGGTCACCTTGACGCTATCGCGGATGGCAAGCAGCAGGTCGAGCTTTTCGGCGAAGAGTTCGTCATAGTCTTCGAGATTGTAGCCGAACAGCGGAAAGGATTCGATGAACGAGCCGCGCCCGGCCATGATCTCGGCGCGGCCACCGGAGAGAAGGTCGAGTGTCGCAAACTGCTGGAAGACGCGAACCGGATCGTCGGAGGAAAGCACGGTGACCGCGCTGGTCAGCTTTATGCGCCTGGTGCGTTCGGCGGCCGCGGCCAGGGCCACGACTGGCGCTGAAGCTGCATAATCGGGACGGTGATGCTCGCCCAGCCCAAACACGTCGAGGCCGACCTGGTCGGCCAGCTCGATCTCCTCGATCAGGTTGCGCAGCCGCTCATGCGCGCCAATGGCGCCGGGACCCGGTTCCGGGCTGACGTCGGCGAAGGTATAGAGACCGAGTTCCATCATGTGTCATCCTGGCGTTTTGTTTTTCGCGCTACAGGTAGCGACCAGTCCGCCGCGCCGCCAGAGGGGCGGATGGTGAACAGTGCATGTCCGTTTCAGCCGAATTCAGCCGAAAAGGCGTCTCCCGACTGCAACAGCTCAGAATTTCATGGCTGGCATACCGTTTTGGCGCTTGAACTCTGGGTTTTCACGCGTATGTAAGCCTCGCAAATTGACTCCAGGGAAGTGGACTTGGCTATCTATAGGGAAAAAGACGTTTTCGAGCGGCGCAATGCCGCAAACGAGGCAAAGAAGGCGCTTCTCGAGCGCTTCAAGGCAAAGCCGGCAGCAGACGATCCAGCAGTGCTGGCACGACAGGCCGAACGCAAGGCAATCCTCGAAGCTCGTGCGATACGCGAGGCCGAAAAGGCCAGGCTGAAGCAGGAAAAGCTGGCGCGCGAAGCGGCCGAGAAGGCCGAGCGCGAAGCGGCTGCCGAAGCAGCGCGTATCGCTGCCGAAGAAGCGGCGCAGGCGGAAGCGAAGATCCGGGAAGCCGAAGAGAACGAGCGCATCGCTCGTTTGCTCGCCGACGAGGCCGAGCGCAAGGCTAAGCGCGACGCGCGCTATGCGGCGCGCAAGCAGCGCACCGGCAGGACGCCCCCGGGCTTTTCGGCTCGCTAGCGCTCCTACAGCGCGATTTCACCAAGCAAATTCAGGGCCGCCTTGCAGCGGCCCTGAAGGCGTTTGTGTTGCAATCTTGCAGCCAAACTAGGCCGCGAGCTTCAGCCCCATGATGCCGCAGACGATGAGCGCGATGCAGGCCAGCCTGATCGCCGTCGCAGGCTCGCCGAGCAGCCAGATGCCAAGCAGCGCCGTGCCGACTGTGCCGATGCCGGTCCACACCGCATAGGCCGTGCCGACCGGCAGCGTCTTCAGCGCCAGTCCGAGCAAGGCGAGACTGACGACCATCGAGACAACCGTCAGGACCGTCGGCAGCGGTTTCGAAAAGCCATCGGTGTATTTGAGGCCGATCGCCCAGCCGATCTCGAACAGGCCAGCGAAGAAGAGAAGAATCCACGACATCGGAACGCTCCATTGAATTGCGGGTCGTCCCGGTCTTTTCGGAAAGCGCGAAGTCGTCTTCGCTGCATTGATATAGAAATTTCGGGTGCCCAATCAACAACAGCGCCGGCGGCATTTCAGGACCAATCGCTGACTGTCGATTGGTCCTGAAATGCCGCCGGTCATGGCCTTGCGCCGAAACGCCGAGACTTACCTGTCCTTGAGTTTGGTCGCCTTGACGGGCGGCGCCTTCAGGGTCGGGGCAGCGGCGGGGTTCTTCGCGTCCTTCTTCGGCTTGCGGGCTTCTTTGCCCGCCTTCATCGCACCTTTAGCCATGATTCGTCCTCCGATTGTGGCAAGCGAAATGAACCAAGAGAAACGCCCGACCGCAAGAGGCATAATCTGGCGCCTGTGCCGGCCGGCGGCCGCCAAGCGGTTTCTAATTCGCTCGTAAACCGCGTTGGTCCGTGCGATGATCTTTTTGCACTGCAGCAACAGCCCGTGCCTTCGCCGGGTGTTGATCCGGCAGGCCGGTCAGGACGACAATGCGAATCCACATCGGCTGCGAGATGAGCTTCGACTTTCCGCAGGAAGCGCCGCTGATCGCGATGCTCAACGTCCACTATTCCCGGGCGTCCGATCTCGAGCGACCGGATTTCCTGACCTCGAACCCACCGGTGCCGATCGAGAGCTACCGCGACAGTTTCGGCAATTGGTGCAACCGTCTTGTCGCCCCGCCCGGTCGCTTCACCTTCGGCACGGACGCCGTGATCCGCGACCCGGGAACCTTCGAGTTGGGCGAGCTGGTGGCGTGGCAGCACGAGGTGCGCGACCTGCCGTCGGAAACATTGCTGTTCCTGCTGCCCAGCCGCTATTGCGAGAGCGACGTGCTGGCGAGCGAGGCATGGCGGCTGTTCGGCCACACACCGCTCGGCATTCCACGCGTTCAGGCGGTCTGCGACTTCGTCCACAACCACATCATCTTCAATTACGGCAATGCGCGGCCGACGCGCACGGCAGCCGAGGCATATCGTGAGCAAAGCGGCGTCTGCCGCGATTTTGCCCATCTCGCCGTCGCCTTCTGCCGCGCCCTGAACATCCCGACCCGCTATTGCACCGGCTACATCAGCGACATCGGCCTGCCGAAACCGTGGTCGGACATGGATTTCGCTGCCTGGATGGAGGTCTATCTCGGCGGCCGCTGGCATGCCTTCGATCCGCGCAACAATGCGCCGCGCATAGGCCGCATCCTGATCGCCTCCGGCCGCGACGCAGCCGATGTGCCGCTGACTCATATTTTCGGGCCGGGCACGCTGGCCGGTTTCAAGGTCTGGACGAACGAGATCGTCGATTAGGCCGTGTGGACAGTTACCGCAACCACAAGACAATAGCCGCGAGAGTGACAACGGCGGTAATTGCGGGCGGTTTTCTCGAGCGGGTTGCGACCCAGCGGAACTGCTTGAGTTTGGAGGAGCAGCACTCGGCGAGATGATGCTGGGCATAGAGGTGCCCTGACAGTGGGACAGTTTCTAGAGAACCTAAAAAGCGGCGGGCTTGCTTCGGATGGTTAAGGCCAGGAGCGCCTCCGAAAGTCGTTTCTTCGCCCGCTCGACCCCGTTCTCGTCGATTGCCTCAACATCGAGGAACAAGTCGAGGCCAGTCGCGTGCTCGCTGATGACCTGAGGGCGCTGGGCCAGTTCACCCAGGAGGCCCTCGACTTCGTAGGGGACAACCTCCCGGCTGATCCCCTTCATGGCAATCGGTGCTAACGGACGCGCCCGGACAAGGTCGCGAACGAGCGCGTAAGTCTCATAGCTGAGGCAGATGCCGCCGGGCTCGGCAATCGACTGCAGACGGGCCGCCAAGTTCGCTTCGGCTCCGATGATCGTGTAGTCCATCCGATCATCGGAACCGAAGTTCCCAACATTGCAATAGCCCGTGTTGATGCCCATGCGAGCTCGGAAGGGCCGTTCAACTCCGCGGTCACGCCACACCCTGTTCAACTGCTCCAGCCGACGCTGCATGTCGACAGCCATGCGCAAGCAGGCTCTCGCGTCTTCCTCGATGCCTTGCGTCTCCGGGTCTCCGAAGAACACAAGAAGCGCGTCGCCGATGAACTTGTCGACGGTGGCGCCGTGTTTGAGCGCGATCCTCGACATCTCGGTGAAGTACTCGTTGAGGAGAACCGTCAGGTCCTCGGGCTGGAGCCGTTCCACGATCGCGGTGAAATCCTTGACGTCGGAGAAAAAGATCGTGAGCTTCTTGCGCTCGGTCGCGATGGTGACGTCCTTCTGGCCGCTGAAGATGCTTTTGTAAATTTGAGGCGAGAGGTATTTGGCGATCTTCAATGAAATCGCGGCCAGGAAGTCGTTTGCCTCGGAAAGCTCCTTGTTGATGCCCTGAACCAAGGCGGACTGCCGACGCTGCAGGAGAATGAACGTCAGGCCCGCCGCCGCCGCGAAGCCGAAATATAGGAGCAGATACTTGAAGGCGAGGACGTTCGCAGCGATAGGCTGATTGACCGATATCTCCTGGATCCCTCGGACATCCCCTACCTTCCAGTCCGTCTTGGGGCTGTCCGGGTGTGAGTTATGGCAGGTCACGCAGACTTGTCCCATTACAACGGGGGCCGCGGCGCGGACGTGCCGGTCAAACAGCGAACCCGAGACTTCGATGATCGGCTCCCTCGGGTTGGCACGCAAAGCAAAGATTGCATTCCGCTCGAATAGATCGAGCTGGTGGGGGTCGCGACCTTTAAAAGGTAGATCGGAGACGAACCGATATTTGACGGACCCGTCGTGAGCGCTGATGCGCTTGCCGAGTTCGATCGAGAGGGTTGCTGGAATAGGGATCGCACCTGGCACGTCCCGGTAGTTGTGCGTCGCGGTCACGGCGTCGTCTGCTTGCAGCACGCGTCCCACGACGTCGCTGCCGTAAAATCCGCGCATTTCGTCGATGATCCGGCTGATTTCGCTGGCTTGCGTGCGCAGCATCCGTTCCGATAGGTCTCGGAGGTCGAGCCAGGCTGCGACGGGCAGGCCTATAAGGCCGATGACCACTGCCGCCACCAGGAGCGGTCCCATGGTGCGCTGCTGACGCGCAATCTGTTCACCCAGTCCAGCCATTGTGCCAGCGCCCGGCAGTCACTAGTATCTGAACTATATCTCATTCCCGGCACGGTACCTAGCGTCAGTCTTGGCTCGATGAAAACACGCCAGCCCTGCAACGACGGACCGACCTTGGCGGTTGTGGCTAAGCCCCCACGTTCACAGCGGATTTCGCATACTGGCGCGCCCGGCCAACTGCGGACTGTTCTCACGCTTGGAGGAGGAATGCTCAAGTCCGATTGATGGCGCCCGAGCCGGTTGCCAACGAGGACCATTTGTCGGCGCCCGAGATCGAGACCTGCGTCGAACGCATCGAGGCACGGCTGAAGACCGAGATGCCCGAGGTCACGCGACTGTTCGTCCGCGGACCCTGAGCCCGCCGGCTCAAGGCCATAGAGGCCGCGTCGGGACAAGCGCCGGACTAGAGGCCTGCCGTTGCAAGGTTCGCCTGCCGCGCTGCCGCATCAACTCGAATGTCGGAGTCGATTTCGGAAAGCATGATGTGTAGATTCAAAGCATTACACCATACTATGTGTCCAAACGGGCGCACGTCGCTCAAGCATTGCCGAACGGATTTTGGGAGGAATGAAGATGAAAATCGACGGTGGGTGTCATTGCGGGGCCATCACCTACGAGGCGGAAGTCGATCCGGAAAAGACCAATATCTGCCACTGCATCGATTGCCAGCAACTGACTGGAACGGCGTTTCGGGTGACCGTGCCGGCGTCGGAGGATCATTACCGGATCACCAGGGGCACGCCGAAGATCTACATCAAGACCGGGTCGAGCGGCGCCAGGCGCGCCCAGGCTTTTTGCGGCGAGTGCGGTTCGCATCTCTATGCCACGTCGGTCGGTGACGGACCGAAAGTCTACGGCATCAGGGTAGGCACGGCGCGTCAGCGCGATGAACTGGTGCCGAGACGGCAGTTGTGGCATCGCTCGGCGCTACACTGGCTGCCGGACTTCGAAGGCACAACGATCGTCGAGGAGCAGTAGCTCTCAGTCGTCGCCTTCGACGACCCTAAGTCTCAGCTGACCGGTCTTGGAGTCGGCGACGCGCGCACCCGCTTCGACCTTCGCGCCGTGTGTGGTCTCGGCCGATCCGGCGTCGCCCTCCGTCGGCTGCGCGCCGAACTCCAGCGCCTCGATCTTCTGGCCGCGCTTGGTCACCTTCGACGTCGAGACGAGGATGTCGTCGATATCCTTGGCCGACTGGCCGAAATGGCTCTGCAGCTTGCGCACCCGCTCGTCGAGGCGCGAGACATCCTCCATCAGCCGGATCACCTCGCCCTGAATCAGATGCGCCTGCTCGCGCATGCGGGCGTCCTTGAGGATCGCCTGGATGACCTGGATCGACAACATCAGCAGCGACGGCGAGACGATGACGATGCGGGCGCGGTGCGCCTTGTGGACAATCCCCTCGAAATTCTCGTGGATCTCGGCAAACACCGATTCCGACGGCACGAACATGAAAGCGGTGTCCTGCGTCTCGCCCTGGATCAGGTATTTTTCTGATATATCGCGGACATGCACCTCGATATCGCGCCGAAACGCTTGTGCGGCGGCCTTCTGCAAATCGACGCCTTCGGCGGCACGGATGGCGTTCCAGGCTTCCAGCGGAAACTTGGCGTCTATGGCAAGCGCCGGCGCGCCGTTCGGCATCTTCACCAGGCAGTCGGGCCGGCTGCCGTTCGACAAGGTCGCCTGGAATTCGTAGGCGCCGTGCGGCAGGCCGTCGGCGACGATCGCCTCCATGCGCGACTGGCCGAAGGCGCCGCGCGTCTGCTTGTTGGAGAGGATCGCCTGAAGCTGAACGACCTGGCCGGCCAGCGACTGGATGTTGCCCTGCGCGATATCGATGACCGCCAGCCGTTCCTGCAGCTTGGCGAGGCTCTCATGCGTCGATTTCGTCTGCTCGGTCATGGTCTGGCCGAGGCGGCCGGTCATCGCGTCGAGGCGTTGGCCGATCGACTGTGTGAGTTCGGCCTGCCGCGCCCCGAACACTTCGGCGATGGCGCCCATGCGGCCCTGCATCTCGGCCTGGCTTTGCAGGATGCCGGCCATCCGCGCCTCGGCGTCGCGGGCGTGGTCGGCGGCTTCCGCAGCCGCCACTGCACGCGCCTTGGCCGACCGCCACAGCGCGACGACCAGCGCCACGAACAGGCCCAGAAACAGGATCGCGCCGAATGCCAATGCGTGGCCGAGCGTGATCGTGGTGGCGCCGAGCCGGGCGATTGGTTCGGACAGGATTGATGTCAGGTCGTTCATATGGACAGCATAGATGATTCTCCCTGACGGCACAGATCAAAACGTGAACGGCGCTTCAATTGCCCCGGTTGACGCTTTCCGTGCGACGTCTTAGGTGAGACGCCATGTCGATCAAGCCTCTCATCATTCTTCCCGATCCCGTCCTGCGCCAGGTTTCGAAACCGATCGAGCGCGTCGACGGCGCCTTGCGCAAGCTCGCCGACGACATGCTGGAGACCATGTACGATGCGCCGGGCATCGGCCTGGCGGCGATCCAGGTCGGCGAACCGTTGCGCATGCTGGTGATCGACCTCGCCAAGGAAGACGAGACGCCGGCGCCGCATGTCTTCATCAACCCCGAGGTTCTCGACAGCGCCGATCAGCGCTCGGTCTACGAGGAGGGTTGCCTGTCGATCCCGGATTACTATGCCGAGGTCGAGCGCCCCGCCGCCGTGCGTGTGAAATATCTCGATCGCGACGGCAAGCTGCAGGAGATCGAGGCCGAAGGGCTGATGGCGACCTGCCTGCAGCATGAGATAGATCATCTCAACGGCGTTCTGTTCATCGACCACATCTCGAAGCTGAAGCGCGACATGGTGGTCAAGAAGTTCAAGAAGCTCGCCAGGGACAAACCATCAGGCAGCAAGGCGCCGGGCAAGTTGGTGGGATAGGGCTCAAAAATGCCCCTGCGCGTCGTTTTCATGGGTACGCCCGAATTCTCGGTGCCGACGCTGCGGGCGATCGCGGAGGCCGGGCATGAGATAGAAGCCGTCTACACCCAGCCGCCGCGCGCCGCAGGTCGCCGCGGGCTGGAACTGACGCCATCGCCGGTGCAGCGCGAGGCGGAGCGGCTGGGCGTCGAGGTGCGGACGCCGGTGTCGCTGAAGAGCGAGGCCGAGCAGCAGGCGTTCCGCGCCTTGCGGGCCGACGTCGCCGTGGTCGTCGCCTATGGATTGCTGTTGCCCAAACCCATCCTCGAGGCGCCGCGGCTCGGTTGCCTCAATGGCCACGCGTCGCTGTTGCCGCGCTGGCGCGGCGCCGCACCCATCCAGCGCGCCGTCATGGCCGGCGATGCCGAGACAGGCATGATGGTGATGCGGATGGAGGAAGGTCTGGACACCGGTCCGGTGGCGATGATTGAAAAATGCGCCATCGGCCCCGATATGACGGCCGGCGACCTGCACGATCGGTTGATGCTCATTGGTGCCGCGCTGATGGCGGAAGCGCTGGCACGGCTGGAACGGGATGCCCTGACATTTACCACGCAGGCGACGGTGGGGGTGACCTACGCCAAAAAGATCGATAAAGCGGAGACGCGCGTGGACTGGACGCGGCCTGCTGGCGAAGTCCACGATCATATTCGCGGCCTGTCGCCCTTTCCCGGCGCATGGTGCGAGACCGAAATCGGCGGCCGCCTGGAACGGCTGAAACTGCTTCGCTCGACGCTTTCGCAAGGCGCCGGCGAGTCGGGAGGAATTCTCGATGACCGCCTGACGGTCGCCTGCGGGTCAGGCGCCATCAGGCTGGTCGAAGTTCAACGTGCGGGCGGAAGGCCCATTGCCGCGCAAGAGTTTCTGCGTGGGGCCAAGCTCGAAAAAGGAACGAAATTCTCATGAGCATGATGTCGATACGCGCGGCGACGCCGCGGGACCGCGAGGCGATCCGCCTCGTCGAGGAACACGCATTCGGCCAGCAGGCGGAGGCCGGACTGGTCGACGCGCTGGTCACCGGCGGCGATGCCGTCGTCGAGCTGGTGGCGGACGAAGATGGGCAGGTGGTCGGCCACATCCTGTTTTCCAGGCTTTTCGTGCAAAATGGCGGCAAGAGCTTCCCGGCGGTGGCGCTGGCGCCTTTGGCCGTCGAGCCGTCATTCCATGGCACCGGCATCGGCGGCGCGCTGGTCCGCGAGGCGCATATCCGCCTCAAGGACGCCGGCGAGGTGCTGGCGGTGGTGCTTGGCGATCCCGCCTATTATGGCCGCTTCGGCTACAGCCACGCACGCGCCGAAAAATTCGAGAGCGAATATCAGGGCGACGCGCTGCAGGCGCTGGCCTGGGGCGAGGCGCCTGAGACCGGCAAGCTGGTCTACGCTTCGGCCTTCGGCTCCGCGCTCGCCGCCTAACCTCATCCTGCTTTAGGAATGCCGCGTTTTCGCCTGGACATCGAATATGACGGCAGCCTCTATGCCGGCTGGCAGCGCCAGGCAGACCAGCCTTCGGTGCAGCAGGCGATCGAGCAGGCGATCGAGAAATTCTGCGGCGAGCAGGTCTCGCTGCGCGGCGCAGGCCGCACCGATGCCGGCGTCCATGCGACCGGCCAGGTGGCGCATGTCGATCTCGTCAAGGCGTGGCCTGATGACAAGGTGCGCGATGCGGTCAATGCCCATCTGCAAGCGGCCAAGGCGCGCATCGCCGTCCTCAAGGCGGCTGTCGTGCCTGATAGCTTCGACGCGCGTTTCTCGGCAATCGGCCGCCACTATCTCTACCGCATCGTCAACCGGCGCGCGCCGGCAGCGCTCGACAAGGGCAAGATCTGGTGGGTGCCGACGCGGCTCGACGCCGAGGCCATGCACGAGGCGGCAAAAGTGCTGCTGGGGCGGCATGATTTCACTACGTTCCGCTCGACCCAATGCCAGGCCGACAGCCCGATCCGGACGCTTGATCGGCTGGATGTCAGTCGGCTGGGTGACGTGATCGAAGTGCGAGCCTCGGCGCGCTCGTTCCTGCACAATCAGGTGCGCTCGATGGTCGGTTCGCTGAAGCGCGTCGGCGAAGGCGGCTGGACAATTGCCGACCTGAAGGCGGCGCTCGATGCGCGCGACCGTGCAGCCTGCGGCCAAGTTGCGCCGCCCGACGGACTTTTTCTCGTCGGTGTGGATTATCCGAAAGTCGATTAAGCGGGCGCACCGATGCCGAGCAGCGCCTGCAGGCCGAACAGAACGACCAGCGACGCCACGAACATGCCGGCGAAGACGGCGGTGCCGACAGCTGCGCCCCTGCCGATGGCGATGTTTGTCATCCGCCAGGTCAGGACCATCGACAGCGCAAACAAAAGCAGCGACGCCAGTACGGCGAACTCGTTGGTGGAAGGCAGGAAAAGCCTGATCAACGCCGACGGCAGCATCATCCAGGCGATGATCGCCGACGCCCAGTTGCTGGCGACGACATAGTGGACGAAGCGCCCGCCAATGCCGGCACGCGGCGCGATAAAGGCAAGGCCGACAAGCGGCAGTACCCAGGCGCCAATGTCGACCGTCGCCAGACGGATCAGCATGCTGAAGCGCCCCGCGAATGCATCCGGATCGCCGATCTCGTTGGCAAGGCCGACCCAACCGACGATCAGCGCCGGTGCCGCGACGATGATGGCGAAGAAGGAATTCCAGAAACCGTCGGCCGAAAGGTCGAGCAGGCGCAGCCCGTCGGCCTTGCCGAGCATCAGTCGCCAGGCGCCGGTCAGGGAAGCATAGGTTTCGTCCGACGAAAGCATGGTTACGATATGCCTCGCTCGAACCAGTCTTCGATGAAGCGCTGATAAATTTGCGTCAGCGTCTCGAGGTCGGCAAGCGCGACGCGTTCATCGACCATGTGCATGGTCTTGCCGACCAGCCCGAACTCGACCACCGGACAATAGTCCTTGATGAAGCGGGCGTCTGAGGTGCCGCCGGAGGTGGAAAGCGCCGGCTTCCTGCCGATCACCGCCTTGACCGAGCCGCTGAGCGTCTCGATCAGCCGGTCGTCGCGAGTGAGGAAGACGTGGCTCGGCCGATCGCGCCAGAGGAGCTCGTAATCGACCGGCGTCGTCTTGCCGGTCCGGTATTTCTTGCGCTTCGCCGCCTTGTCGAGACGGTTGTGGATTTCCGCCTGGATGGTCTCGGCGGTCCATGTGTCGTTGAAGCGGATGTTGAAGGTGGCGGTCGCCTTCGCCGGAATGACATTGGTGGCCGGATTGCCGACGTCGATCGAGGTCACCTCCAGATTGGTCGGCTGGAAATCCTTTGTGCCCTCGTCGAAGACGGGGTGCAGCAAGGCGTCGACCAGCGTCATCAGGCCGCGCACCGGGTTGTCGGCAAGCTGCGGATAGGCGGCGTGGCCCTGCCGGCCGTTGACGATGATGCTGCCGGACAGCGAACCGCGCCGGCCGATCTTGATCATGTCGCCCAGCGCATCTGGATTGGTCGGTTCGCCGACGATAGACGCATCCCACTTCTCGCCCTTGGCGGCTGCCCATTCGAGCAGCTTTGTCGTGCCGTTGATGGCCGGCCCTTCTTCATCGCCGGTGATCAGCAGCGAGACCGAGCCTTTCAAGCCGCCCTTCGACTCGATATGGCGCGCCACCGCGGCGATGAAACAGGCAATGCCGCCCTTCATGTCGACGGCGCCGCGGCCGAACATCTCGCCCTTGGCAATCTCGGCGGCGAAAGGCGGATGAGTCCATGAAGCTTCGTCGCCGACCGGCACCACGTCGGTATGCCCAGCGAACATCAGATGCGGACCGTTGCCGGAGCGCCGCGCATAGAGATTTTCGATATCGGGCGTGCCGCCTTCCGAAAACACCGGGCGCTCGACGGAAAAGCCGAGCGGCTTCAGCATTGTTTCGAGCGTGCTCAGTGCTCCGCCTTCAGCGGGCGTCACCGAGGCACAGCGGATAAGGGCGGCTAGATTTCTGGCGGGATCGGAAGGCAACGTCATGGGCAAAAGCGATAGTCGAAAGCGTAAGGCCTGTCACGGCCAGACATAAGGGCCAGCCATCCCGCCGACATTATGGTTTTCATGTCGTATAGTCGCAGGCCAAGGCAGCATCATCGGATGGCCAACGAGGACAAAAGGATCGTCATTGCCGGCGCCGGCAGCATCGGCTGCTATGCCGGCGGCTGTCTCGCGCTCGCCGGGCGACGGGTGATTCTGCTGGCGCGGCCGCGCATCGAAGAGGCCTTGCGGAAGGACGGGTTGCGGGCCACCGAGCTGGCGCGGCGCATGCTTGCGATCGATCCCGAGGCACGCTCGTCGATGTGGGACGATCTGCAGCGCGGCCGGCCGACCGAGATCGACGAGCTGCAAGGTGCGATCCTGCGCCTGGCTGACAGAGAGGGCACGCCGGCGCCGCTGATAAAGCGTGTCACGGCACTGGTTCGCAAGGCAGAGCAGGAAAATCATGGATCGCCCGGCCTGACACCGGAAGCGATCAGTGCCGGCCTTCGATCAGCGTGATCTTTTGCCAGATCTTCCGCGACAGGTTGGAGGCGAGAGTCTCGATGTCGTTGACGCCATCGACGACGACATTGTCGTTGACCGACTGGGCGAACAGCGCGGCGATTTTGCCGGTGATCGACAGCATTTCGGAGCAATAGTCGAGATAGCGGGCGAGATCGGCACGGTCGGTTATGCGTGCCGGTGAATGCGATGCCGGCTTGAAATCGGCTGAAAGCACTGCCGGATCCTTGGTCAGCTGATGCATGTCGATGACGTGGATCAGCGATCGCAAGCCGTGAAGCTTGCGAAACACCTGCTTGCGCTTGATACGCTCCTCGGTTCGGATCAAGGCCAGGAAGCCCAGCGCCGTCAGGATGATCACGTTGATCGAGGATTCTATGCCCTGCACCGACTGGATGGCATCGTGGTTTGCCGAGACACGGCCGAGCGGCAGGATGGTGCCGACGAACAGGAACATCAGCGCGCCAGCGGCAATGGCGGCGATGATGACGCCGCGCAGCCACCAGATCGGCGCTTCCAGCGCCTTCGCCGCCTTGGCCAGATCACGCGACAGCGACACAAGTTCAATGGCGACGCCACGCAAGCCTGCATCGGGAAAACGGTCGGCGACGCGTTTTTCCAGTTGCTCGGCGGTTTCGATGATCAGTTTCGAATCAAGCGTGCGGTAGCGCATGGCGAGAGACCCGATCGAAGTTCAGGATTCGGCCGGTGCATTGGTATGTTTGCCGTAGCGGTTGGGTCCGGGATCACTTTTGAAAAAGGCCAGAATGATAAGGAGAATGGCGCCGATGACGAGAGAGATCAATGCGTAGTAGGTAGGCTTGCCGAAATCATGGAACCGCTTCGCCGTTAGCGCAAAGGTCGACCATGTCGAGACGACCACAGCGATCCACCAGGCGAGCGCCCAGTACTGGCTTGCGGCAGTGCCGAGCGGCGTTCGCGAGAACTGGTAGAGCAGAAAAAGCTGAACGAGGAGCGGCAAAAGACCGGCCAGAACGTAGGCGCTGGGGTTCACTCGCCCGGAAAGGCTGAAGAAAAGCCAGAAAAATCGAGGTCTGTCGAGCAATCGGGTGCGTCCGTTTTTTTGCGAAGGATCAATCGCGAAGCAGTTCATTGATCGAGGTTTTGGACCGGGTCCTGGCATCGACCCGCTTGACGATGACGGCGCAGTAGAGGCTCGGAGCGGGCTCACCGCTGGGCAACGGCTTGCCGGGCAGCGAGCCGGCGACGACAACGGAATTGGCCGGCACTTCGCCGTAGAAGACCTCACCGGTGGCGCGGTCGACGATCTTGGTCGACTGGCCGATGAAGACGCCCATGCCGAGCACCGAGCCCTCGCGCACGATGCAGCCTTCGACCACTTCGGAGCGTGCGCCGATAAAGCAATTGTCCTCGATGATGGTGGGACCGGCCTGCATCGGCTCCAGCACGCCGCCGATGCCGACGCCGCCCGACAGATGCACGTTCTTGCCGATCTGGGCGCAGGAGCCGACCGAGGCCCAGGTGTCGACCATGGTGCCGCTGTCGACATAGGCGCCGACATTGACGAAGGACGGCATCAGCACGGCACCTGGCGCGACATAGGCGGAGCGCCGCACGATCGATGACGGCACGGCGCGAAAACCTGCCTTCTCGAAATCGATGGCGCTCCAGCCGTCGAATTTCGACGGCACCTTGTCCCACCACACGGCCTGGCCGGGGCCGCCCTTGATGATCTCCATCGGGTTGAGCCGGAAGGACAGCAGCACCGCTTTCTTCAGCCACTGGTTGACATGCCATTTGCCGTCGGCCTGGCGCTCGGCAACGCGGGCGACACCCCGGTCGAGCAGGTCGAGCGCCGACTGGATGGCGTCGCGCGTCGCGCCACGGGTTGCCGTCGAAATCGTGTCGCGTTCCTCGAAGGCTTCTTCGATGATCTTTTCGAGACTCGCCAGATCGGGCTTCGACATGAATTCGCTCCATTACCAAGCTGTTAAGGGGCCGCGCCTTAACCTGTTTTGAAAGTCGCCGGACCCTATGTGAAGGCTTGGTGAGGGTCAATCGCGGCTGCGCCACGGGACGGCGCAAGTGAATAATTGGACGGTAGGTAACATGACTCCTATGGAAAAGGCGGGGTGGACGCCGCTGCCGCATTCGGACGAGGATCTGGAGCGTTCGAAAAGCGTGCCGGATACGCCGCAGACGCGCGCCGAAACCTACCGGTTGGCCTGGAACGATCCCGACTTCATGACACGGCGCGAACTGCGCGCGGTCAGGCTACAGCTCGAACTGTTGAAGCCGGAGATGATCCTGGCCGAGCGCGGCATCCGCTCGACCGTCATCCTATTCGGTGGCGCGCGCATCCCCGAGCCGGGCGGAGAAGCCTGGGCGGCCAAGAACGAGACGCAGAAGAAGAACCTTGAGAAAAACAGCAAATATTATGAGGAAGCGCGAAAATTCGCCCGCCTCTGCTCGCAGCAGTCGGCCACCTCGTATTATCGCGAATTCGTCGTGGTGACCGGCGGCGGACCCGGCGTCATGGAAGCCGGCAACCGCGGCGCCGACGATGTCGGCGCACCGTCGATCGGCCTCAACATCGTGTTGCCGCACGAGCAGGCGCCGAATGCCTATGTGACGCCGGAGCTCTGTTTCAACTTCCACTATTTCGCGGTCCGCAAGATGCATTTCGTCATGCGCGCCAAGGCTGTCGCGGTGTTTCCGGGCGGCTTCGGCACGATGGACGAATTCTTCGAGACGCTGACCCTGATCCAGACCGGCCGCATGGAGCGCGTGCCGGTGATCCTGTTCGGCAAGGCTTTCTGGAAAAGGGCGATCGACCTCGATTTCCTCGCCGAGCAAGGCACGATCACCCCCGGCGACCAGGACATCATCGATTTCGTCGACACCGCCGACGAGGCCTGGGGGATTATCAGCCGTTTCTACAAGCTCTGAGACCCCGCTGCGCACCCACGGGTCAAGCCCGAGGGCATGCTTTTGGGCGACATGCACTAGAGCAATTCCAGGAAAAGTGCGGAGCGGTTTTCCGTTCGGAATTGCGTAAAAACAAATAATTAGAGCGGTTCGGCGTTTCCGTGAAACGATGAAGTGCTCTAGGCTGGGACTTCGACGATCGCAGTAAGGAATTCGGCAAGATCGTCGGTGACGAAATCCACGTCGTCCTCGTTGGCCGGGTCACGTTCCCAGATTTCCGAGAAGGTCGGCTCGAAGTTGCGCGGCACGACCAGCACCGTGGTCATGCCCAGCGATTTCGGCACGGACAGGTTGCGGGCCAAGTCCTCGAACATCACCGCATTGTGGCCGGTGACGGCGTGGAGTTCCGCAAACTTCTCGTAGGTCCGGCGCGCCGGCTTGGGGTTCAGTCCGGCGGCGACGATATCGAAGATGTCGTCGAAATGGTCGAGGATGCCGAGTTGGCGCGCGGTGCGTTCGGCATGCCTGCGGTCGCCATTGGTGAAGATGAACTTGCGGCCGGGAAGCTGGCGGATGGCGGCGCCGAGAACGGGATCGGGAACCAGCCAGGAATAGTCGATGTCGTGGACCTTCTCGAGAAAGTCGTCGGGATCGATGCCGTGGCGCGCCATCAGGCCGTTCAGCGTCGTGCCGTATTCCCTATAGAGTTCCTTCTGCAGCTTGCGGGCATCGTCGCGCGGCAGCGTCAGCAGCTCTCCGACATAGGCGGTCATCTTCACGTCGATCTGCGAGAACAGGTTCGAATGGTGCGGATAGAGCGTGTTGTCGAGGTCGAACACCCAGTCGGTGACATGGGCAAAGCGGGCGGGATCCGGGAGTGTGGTCATGCAATCCTTATGGCACGAAACATTGCTTTTGGCAGAGGCTTTATCCACAACTTATGCGGGTTGCGGGTGGCGAAAATGACGCCATGATTCAAATTTTAGGCATCGCAGAAAGATGGCATTCAGGGCTTGCTGGCACACAGACGGTCGAGGGGGAGCCAGCGATGAGCCGCATATTTCTGAAGTCTGCCGCCGTCGCTTTCGCCTCCCTCGCGGTCTCGCTTTTGCTGACGCTGATCGTCGTCCCGGCAATGGGCTTTCCGTTCAACCGCACGATGTGGCTGACGTGCACGGTCTGCCCGCTCGCGCTTGCCTGGATTGCTAGCGCTTATACATTCTGGCAGGGCGAGAGGCTGAAAGGCGCCCATCGCGATCTCGCCCGCGCTCATGCCCAACTCGCCGCCGCGCATCGGCGCCTGTCGGAAAAGGCGAGCCGCGACGACATGACCGGCATGCTCAACCGCGAGAGCTTCTTTGCGGCGCTCGACGCCTCCCGGCGGAAATCCGATCGCGGTGCGTTGCTGATCATCGATGCCGACCACTTCAAGATCATCAACGACAGCTACGGCCATCTGACCGGCGACGACGCGCTGCTCCTCATTGCAAGCGCGATCGAGCGCGGCGTGCGCAGCGGAGACGTGATCGGCCGCATCGGCGGCGAGGAATTCGGCGCGTTCCTGATCGGCGCCACCGAGCAGGAAGCCAAACGCGTCGCCGAGCGCATTCGCCGTGAAGTCGAGCTGATCCGCTTCCGTCCCGTTGATGAGCGGATCATACCCCTCACCGTCAGCATCGGTGGCGTCACCTGCGGCGAGGGCGCCGCCGTATCGGATCTGATGCGTGCCGCCGACCGGCGCCTTTACCAGGCCAAGCACCGCGGCCGCAATCTGACCATCCTGGACACGGACATTTCCGAGGCGGCTTGAGCGGTTTTCAATCAGCCTGGCCGTTTACACGGCTTAAGCAAGTGTGCGGCTAGGTTTGGCACGGAATTGGCTTCTCTTGGCGAGCATGTGCCGTTCTGGGAACGCCATGCGTGGATAAAGGCCCCATCGAGACGTGTCATGAGTTTCTTCACAAAGAAAATGTCGCGCCGCACGATCATGCAGGCGCTGATCGCATTGCCGGCCCTGTCGCTGTTCCGCAAGCTGCCCGATGCCGATCCGGACGCAATCGTCGAGGTCAATGGTTGGATCCTAAAAAGGAGCGACCTGGCGTGATCTTCGACAGCTACGAGGCATTTCGCGCGGTGAATTTCACCGCCAAGGTCTGCATTCTCGGCTCGGGGCCAGCCGGCACCACGATCGCCAGGAAGCTTGGCGTGGCCGGCATTCCGGTTGTGGTGCTGGAGGCCGGCTCCCGTGAGTTCAGCGATGATTCGCAGGATTTCTACCGCGGCGCCACGGTCGGCGATCCCTATTTCGATCTCGACATCACCCGGCTACGCTTCATGGGCGGCAGCTCCAATCACTGGGCCGGCTGGTGCCGCGTGCTCGACAGCCAAGATTTCGAGCCCAAGGCCTGGGCGCCGGATACCGGCTGGCCTATCAGCCGTGCCGACATCGAGCCCTACCTGCCTGAAGTCCACGATATCCTCGAACTTCCCGATTTCCGGCCGGATGTGCCGATCTCGGACGACATTCGCTGGGTGCAACTGATCAAAAGCCCGGCCGTGCGCTTCGGCGAGAAATTCGCCGACGACCTCGACAAGAGCAGGAACGTCGCCGTGGTGCTCAACACCTATGCCACCGAGCTTGCCGGCGATGGCAAACGAGTGACCGGCGCCAAATTGTGGTCGAACGGCCAGGACGCCGGTTCCTTCACCGCCGACTATTTCATCGTTTGTACCGGCGGCTTGGAAAACTCGCGGCTGCTTCTGTGGTCGAACCAGCGCTCGAATGGCGGCGTGGTGCCGAAGGCGACGGCACTCGGCAGCTACTGGATGGAGCATCCGACCTTCGAGGGCGGCAATGCCATCCTCGCCGACTATAGCGCGTTCGAGGTCGACGCCACCAACGAGGCCTTCTTCTCGCCGACGCTTGCCGCCATGGAGCGCCTTGAGATCATGAATTTCGGGATCAGGCTGATCGAGACGCCGTACCCCGGGGTCAAACGCGTCATCGCCGACCTCGCCTGCACGGCGCCCGAGATGGCCGAATGGGTGTCCTATCAGCTCAGCCAGGACCTGCGCTGCGCCGCCCAGCTCTATGTCACCTGGGAACAGGCGCCGCTGGCCTCGAACCGGATTCAGTTGTCGAAAGCCGATGTCGACCATGCTGGCGTGCCGCGCATCGAGCTGCACTGGAAAAAGTCGGAGCTGGAGCGCCGCACGCTTCTCGAGGGCTTGAGGCTGTTCGGGACGACGCTCGTCCAGAAGGATCTCGGCCGGGTGCGCATCGCCGACTGGCTCACCAATGGCGGGGACTATCCGACGAATGAGGAGCTGGCCGGCCACCACCATATGGGCGGCACCCGTATGGGCACGGATGTGATCAAGAGCGTGGTCGACGCCAACTCAAAGGTGCATGGCATGGACAATCTCTATGTCGGCGGCTCTTCGGTGTTCTGCACGTCCGGCGAATGCAACCCGACGACGACGATCGTCGCATTGGCCTGCCGGCTGGGCGATCACCTCAGCAAGGTTATCGGCGTATAGAAGGCCGGCTCAGCCGGCCGGCCGAGGGATCGCCATCGCAGTCCACCGCCAACAACGCCCGCGCCGGTCGGCTACGAGCGTCCGAGCCTGCCCAGCGTTTAAAGTTTCGCCGGGTCGAGCGCCGGTTTGCCCTTGTGGCGTCCGACAATCGCTGCCATCCCGGCGACATTCTGGAATCCATCGCGCAAAACGTCGAAGGATGGCAGCACGAAATAGGCGCGCTGGAACTTGTCGATCTCGTAGCTGGTGCGCATCACCGTTTCCAGATCGAAGGGGACATGGTGCGCGTCCTTGCTTTCAATCGCGAATTGAAGTTCCGCAAAGGACGACATCAGCCCGGCGCCGAAAGCCTTTAGCGGTTGGCCGGCTTCCTGTATCAGCCCGTATTCGACGGTGTACCAGTAAAGGCGGCTGATCATCTCGTCGCCGCCAAGCGCGATCAGGTCCTCCGCCTTCTCCCCATACATCTGCATGAAATCGGCAAAGACCGGCTGCGTCAGTGCCGGCACGTGGCCGAAGAAGTCGTGGAACATGTCCGGCTCGACGATGTAGTCGAGCTCTTGTTTCGTCCGCAGCCAGTTGGTCACCGGGAAGCGCCGGTGGGCGAGGTGGACGAAGAAGGCGGGGGCGGGAATGAGGCCCGGCACGGCGACGATTTCCCAACCGGTAAGCTTGCGCAGTTTTTCGCTGACCACACCGAAATCCGGAATCTTGTCTAGCAGGCCCAGCGTGGCGACGCCGTCGAGATAAGACCGGTGTGCCAGCTTTTTGGTCAACTTCGTCTGGCGGTCGCACAGTGTGCGCCACACCGCCTGCTCGTCGGCGGTGTAGTTGTAGCTCTGCTCGACGGTGAAATCGGAACGGCAGACCGAATAGTCGCCGCGAAGGCCTTGCGCCGCGCATTCGCGGGCGTAGTCGGCAACGTTGATCGTCATGGCTGTTCTCCCTGGAAATCACGACTAACATCATAAAAATCTAGCCGGATCCGGTGAGGCAAATCCGCTTTGATGATGGCTCGAATACGCGATTTGAGGTAAAAGCCACCACAGCAAAGCTGTAGGAGAGTGAAAGTGCCTCAGTTTGACGATTTTGAGATCAAGATGCTCGATATCTTGCAACGTGACGGACGCAAGCCTGTGTCCGAACTGGCCCAGGAGATCGGCCTGTCGACGACGCCATGCGCGCGCCGCTTCGAGGCTCTTCAGAGCGCCGGCATCATCAAGGGCTTTGCTGCTGTGCTCAGCCGCCGCGCCGTCGGCCTGCTGGTCGAGGTGTTCATTCAGGTGCGCCTCGTAACCCACAGCGACGGTTCGCCCGAAACCTTTATCGCTGCCGTGCAGCGCATGGACGAGGTGTCGTCGTGCTGGACGATGACCGGCGACTACGATTTCCTGCTGCATGTGATGGTGCCGTCGGTCGACGAGCTCAATGCCTTCGTCATGCACCGGCTGATGCGGCTCGACGGCGTGCGCGACGTCCACACGCAGCTTGTGCTGCAGAACATCAAGGGGCCGGGCCACGTGCCGCTCGGGCACCTCAGGCGATGAGCCTGTATCTCGGCAAATGCATTTCTGCGGAAAAGCTGCACGGAAACTGCTGAACCGGGCCAGCTGCAGGCCCAGATCGACGACCAGGATGACCGGACCGCCATTGCAAAAGGTCCTTCATGAAAATCGTCCTGATCAATCCGCCGCATACCGCCATCGGCAGCCGCGTGCCCGACGACCATTTGCCGCCGCTCGGCCTGCTCGCATTGGGCGGCCCGCTGATCGACGCTGGCCATGAGGTGCGGCTCGTCGATGCCGAGTTCGGGCCGATGCCGCTTGCCGCAGCCGTGCAAGACGCCTTGAGCGATCATCCCGATTGCATTCTGATCGGCCATTCCGGTTCGACATCGGCGCATCCGACAGCACTGGAGATCGCACGAATGGTCAAGCACATCGATCCGGCGACGATGGTGATCTATGGCGGCGTGTTCCCCACCTATCACTGGCGCGACATACTTGCCGAAACGGACGTCTTCGACTTCATCGTGCGCGGCGAAGGCGAGGCGACCATCGTCGCGTTGGTTGAGGCGCTGGAAAAGCGCCGGCCGCTGTCTGACGTGGCGGGCATCGCCTTTCGCGACGATTTGCGCCGTCCCTTTGCCACCAAGCCGGCAAGCACGATCGCCGACCTCGATGAATACCGCATCGGCTGGGACCTGATCGATATCAGTCGTTACAGTTATTGGGGCGGCAAGCGCGCGGTGGTCATGCAGTTTTCCCGAGGCTGCCCGCATCTGTGCAACTATTGCGGCCAACGCGGTTTCTGGACGCGATGGCGGCATCGCGACCCGGTGAAGTTCGCGCAAGAGATCGCCTGGCTGCACCGCGAGCATGGCGTCGAGCTGATCAACCTTGCCGACGAGAATCCGACCTCGTCCAAAAAAGCCTGGCGCGCCTTTCTCGATGCGATGATCGCCGAGAACGTGCCGGTCCTGATCGTCGGCTCAACCCGCGCAGATGACATTGTTCGTGATGCCGACAGCCTGCATCTCTACCGCAAGGCAGGCGTCATCCGTTGGCTGCTGGGCATGGAAAACACCGATGAGAAGACGCTTGCGTTGATCCGCAAGGGAGGCAGCACCTCGTCCGACCGCGAGGCGATCCGGTTGCTGCGCCTCAATGGCATACTGTCGATGGCGACCTGGGTCGCCGGTTTCGAGGATGAGCGCTTTCGCGATCTCTGGCGCGGCTTCCGCCAGCTCATCGCCTATGATCCGGACCAGATCCAGGCGCTCTATGTCACCCCGCACCGCTGGACGCCGTTCTTCAGGATGGCCAGGGACCGCAAGGTGATCCAGCTGGACGCCCGCCTGTGGGACTACAAGCATCAAGTGCTGCAGATGACCCGACTGAAGCCTTGGATGCTGTTCTTCAGCGTCAAGCTGATCGAACTGGCGGTGCAGTCGCGGCCGAAGGCATTGGCGCGCATCCTGTTCCACAAGGACCCGGAACAGCGCCATTCGATGCGCTGGTACACGCAGATGGGCCGCCGCGTCTGGTTCCGCGAGGTCTGGGGCTTTCTCGCCCGCGACCGCCGCCTGAAGGACGGTCCGACACTGGCCGAATTCTGGGGCGCGCCGCAGGACGAGGAAGAGGAATCGATGGTGTTCGGGCACCCGGCGCGCAAGCTGACACCGCCCGGGAGCGCGATTTCGCCGAGCGCCTGATCAGCTCTGGGCAATCTCCTAAAAACATACGCAACGTATGCGTATTGACATACGGGGCGTATGTACCCACTTCGGGGAGACGGGGGTATGTCACAACCGCCCGGAAACCGGAGCGCAGCGATCCAAAACCCTGCAGCCTTGCGAGCGGCTCTCGCCCTTCTCGGCGAAGCCACATCGCGATCGTCGGGAGGTCTGGCCTGCCTTGTCTAGATGGAGTGAAACAATGACCAAACGCGATGCGATCTTCCCTGCCGGTCGGCAGGCCCTCTACGAGATCAACCGCTATTCGGCGGCGATCCGCTCGGGCGACTTTCTGTTCGTCTCAGGCCAAGTCGGCAGCCGCGAGGACGGGTCGCCCGAGCCGGTCTTTGCAAAGCAGGTCCAGCTTGCCTTCGACAATCTCGCGGCAGTGTTGAAGGCCGCCGGCTGCACCTTCGACGACATCGTTGACGTCACCACATTCCACACCGACCCGGCCACACAGTGGGAGGCGATCAACGCCGTCCGGCTGAAGGCGATCGGAGAACCGCCCTACCCGAACTGGACCGCGGTGGGCGTGAACTGGCTGGCTGGCTTCGATTTTGAAATAAAAGTCATCGCGCGCCTTCCTCAGCCCAGCTAATCGACTGGCGGCGCGACCAAGGCCGCCGCTTATGGCACGATCAGCGTGCCGGCGCCGTGCTCGGTGAACAGCTCGAGCAGCACCGAATGCGGCGTCTTGCCGTTGAGGATGACGACGCCTTCGACGCCGCGCTCGATCGCCTCGATGCAGGTCTCGACCTTGGGGATCATGCCGCCCGACACCGTGCCGTCCTTGATCAAGGCCTTTGCCTCGGTCACGGTCAGCTCGTCGATCAGCTTCTTGTTCTTGTCGAGCACGCCGGGCACGTCGGTGAGGAACAAAAGGCGTGTCGCCTGGCAGGCGCCGGCAATCGCGCCGGCAAAGGTGTCGGCATTGATGTTGTAGGTGTGGCCGTCGCGGCCCGGTGCCACCGGCGCCAGCACCGGGATCATTTCGGACCGCGCCAGAAGGTCGAGCAGCGTGCGGTCGACCTCGACCGGCTCGCCGACGAAGCCGAGATCGAGCACGCGCTCGATGTTGGAGTCCGGGTCGATCATGGTCTTGCGCGCCTTTTCGGCGAAAACCATGTTGCCGTCCTTGCCGCACAGGCCGATCGCCCACTCGCCCTCGGCATTGATCAGCGCGACGATCTCCTTGTTGATCGAGCCGGCCAGCACCATCTCGACGATCTCGACCGTCTTCTGGTCGGTGACACGCAATCCGCCCTCGAACTTCGATTCGATGCCCATCTTGCTCAGCATGGCGCCGATCTGCGGCCCGCCGCCATGGACGACGATCGGATTGACTCCGGATTGCTTGAGCAGCGCGATGTCGCGGGCGAAGGCCTTGCCGAGCGCAATATCGCCCATGGCATGGCCGCCATATTTCACCACAACCGTCTTGTTCTCGTAGCGCTGCATGTAAGGCAGCGCCCTCGAAAGCAGCGCGGCCTGCATTTCGGCGGTGGCGGCGACGTCCGTCATCGGCATTGTTCCCAGCTTGAAATGATCGGCGGCGTCTTAGCGGGAATTGCGGCGGGCCGCAAACGGCTTTGCTGTCACATCAGGTGAAATCGGCCCGCTTCTATGCTGGCATTCGCAGCGGCGCCCGCCGCGCCTGCCATCCCGAAATCTTTTCCATTTGCGCGGCGAGGGACAGAAGCGTCTCTTCGTCGCCGGGCCGGCCGGCGGCCTGGATGCCGACCGGCAGGCCGGCATCGGTGACATGGACAGGCAGCGTGATCGACGGCTGACCGCTGACGTTCTGGATCGCCGGCCAGTGGGTGAACCACAGGCTCTTGTCCATCAACTGCCCAAACAGCGGCTTGAATATCAGCAGCCGGGCGAGGCGCAGCCTGTCGAGCACGTCCTCTATGAACGCATCTGCGCCTTTCGGGTCCATGGCGCCGCAGGCGAGCGGCGGATGGGCAATAACAGGCATCAGCAGGGCATCATATTGCGCGGTCTCGGTGATCAGGCGGCGCGATACGGCATGCAGCCGCTGCAGGCCGGCATAGATCTCGCCGGCCGAGACGATCTCGCCGAAGCGGCTCATCAGACGCGTGGCGCGCTCGACGTCGCCTGAGACGGAGCGTCCGACACGCAACGCTTCAGCGCGCATCGTACCGGCCACCGCCGCGGCGACAATCTTGCAGAAATCGGCCATGAAATCACGATCGATATAGGGCAGGTCGATCTCCTCGATCGTATGGCCGCCTTCGCGCGCCAACGCCACGGCCGTGTCCAGCGCGGTCAGCGTCTCGGCCGATATCGGCAGGCCGAGCGGCGATTTCCGATAGACGGCCAGCTTGAGCTTGCCGGGATCGCGCGCCGCCGCGGCGGCGAAAGCGCCTTTCGGCGGCGGCGCCGCATAGGGCGACAGCGGATCAGGGCCATGGGTCAGGTCGAGCAGCAAGGCCGAATCCCGGACCGAGCGGGCAAGCGCGTGATCGACGACCAGGCCGTACCAGCTCTCGGTGACGAGCGGCGACAGCGGCACGCGGCCGCGCGAGGTTTTCAGCCCAACCAGCCCGGTGCAGGCGGCGGGAACGCGGATCGAGCCGCCGCCGTCCGAAGCATGCGCCACCGGCACGACGCCGGCCGCGACAAGCGCTGCCGCCCCTCCAGACGAGCCGCCGCTGGTATGTGCCGTGTTCCACGGATTGCGGGTGATGCCAAAAGCGGTGGATTCGGTCATCAGCCTCAGCCCATGTTCGGGCGAGGTGCTGGTGGCGATCGGAACAAGGCCGGCGGCCAGATGGCGTTCGGTCATCACCGAGTCGAAATCGGCAACGAAAGCCGGAATGCGGCTGCCGCCATGCGTCGGCACGCCTTTCATGGCGATGCCGAGATCCTTCAGCGCAAAAGGCACGCCGGCCAGCGGCAGCTTGCGGTCGATGGTTTTCGCCCGCGTCCGCGCCGCCTCGTAAAGCGGCTCGGCGATGGCGTTGATGTCCGGGCGGGTGGCCTCGGCCCGCGCAATCGCCGCATCGACGAGCTCCTGCGGTGTGATCTCGCCCTTGCGCACCAGGCTGGCAAGCCCGGTTGCGTCGTGCTCCCACAAGACCTGTTCAACCGACATTGCCGCTCTCCCCGCTATGAGAAGGCTAGCGGTTGCGGATTTTCTTGGCAATCGAAGTCCACGACGCTCCCGGTGCACAAGAACGCTTCCGCCGTTGCAAATACATTGCAATTGCCTAATTTGGCAGCCGATGACGCCGCAGGACATCAGCAACCTGATCGTTCGGACTTCGATGAAGGACCGGGCTGCGTTCGATCTGCTCTACCGGCAGACCAGCGCGAAACTTTTCGGCGTCTGCCTTCGTGTATTGAAGGACCGGGGAGAGGCAGAAGAGGCGCTGCAGGAGGTCTTCGTCAAAATATGGACGAAGGCGGATCGTTTCGCCGTCTCGGATCTAAGCCCGATTTCCTGGCTGGTGGCCATTGCGCGCAATCATGCGATCGATCGTATCAGGGCGCGGCGAGAGCCTGCCGCCTATATCGATGCTACGCTCGAGGTGGCCGATCCGGCGCCGGGACCAGAGGCAGCGGCTGTTGCGGGCGGTGAATCCGAGCGCATCTATCGTTGTCTCGACGAATTGGAAAAGGACCGGGCGGCGGCCGTCCGGGGCGCCTATCTGGACGGCGAAAGCTATGCCGAACTGGCGGCACGCCACGACGTGCCGCTGAACACGATGCGGACCTGGCTGCGGCGCAGCCTGTTGAAGCTCAGAGAGTGTCTGGAAAGATGACGCTGGAAGAGGATAACGGACCGGAACCTGGGGGCGACGACCTGTTCGCCGCCGAATATGTTCTTGGCGTGCTGGCCGCGGACGAGCGCGAGATTGCGTCACGCCGCATCGACGCGGACGCCGCTTTCGCGCGCCTTGTCGATGCATGGGAGGCGCATCTTTCGCCTATCGCAGGCGCCTATCCGGAGACAGAGCCTCCGATCAGGGTCAAGGAGGCGATAGATCGCCAGCTGTTCGTAGCAGAGCCTCGCGCCGGCCTCTGGTCGAGCCTTGCCTTCTGGCGCGGTCTTGCCGCAGCTTCCGTCGTGGCGCTGGCGATCACCATCGCCATGCCTTACCTCAACCCGCCGGTCGAACAGCCGCGGCTTGTCGCCTCGCTGGCCGCTGACGGCAGCGACGTCAGATATCTTGCCGTCTATGACGCCGCCCATCGCGAGGTCGGCCTGTCGCATGTCTCGGGCGAGCGTGCCGCCGGCAAGGATTTCGAGCTGTGGATGATCGAGGGCAAGAATGCGCCGGTCTCGATGGGGGTCATCCCGGCCGGTCAGACCGCGCATATGACCATCTCGCCGGCCGTTCAGGAAAAGCTTGCGCAGGGCGCCGTGCTTGCGGTTAGCCTCGAGCCGACCGGCGGTTCGCCGACCGGTCAGCCGACCGGCCCCGTGGTCGCTGCGGGCGATTTGAAGAGCATCTGATCGCTCTGTCTTTTCGCTCTTGCGAGAAGATTTTAAATCTATCTCCTATCGTGGAGGGGGATCGGGAGCATACAATCTAGCCGGGTCCCGGCTCTGAATCGCAATTATAAAAAATCAGAATTTTTTCTGAACGACGAAACTCACGCATTTATCTCCCGTATCTCCTTGCGCCCCCAAAGAGGGGAAAGATAAACTGAGGAGATTGACATAATGCGTAAATTCGCCACCCTTTTGCTTGCCGGAACGGTCGCCGTCTCCGCGCTCGCCACCGCCGCCTATGCCCAGAATCCGATGGTCGGCGGCGCCGCCATGTATGCAACCAAGAACATCGTCGAGAACGCCGTCAATTCGAAAGATCACACGACACTGGTCGCGGCCGTCAAGGCCGGTGGTCTCGTCGAGACGCTGCAGAGTGCCGGTCCCTTCACCGTGTTCGCGCCAACCAACGAGGCGTTTGCCGCGCTTCCGGCCGGCACGGTCGACACGCTGCTCAAGCCCGAAAACAAAGACAAGCTGGTCAAGATCCTGACCTGCCATGTCATCGCTGCCAAGGCGCTGGCCGCCGACGTGACCAAGATGGTCATGGACGACGGCGGCGCGCACAAGGCCAAGACGGCCGGTGGTTGCGAGCTGACGCTCAAGGCCGATGGCGGCAAGGTCACGGTGACCGACGAGAACGGCAATGTCGCCAATGTGACGATCGCCGATGTCGAGCAGTCGAACGGCGTCATCCACGTCATCGACAAGGTTCTTCTGCCGAAGATGTAACGAAGGGCCTGCTGCCAGCGAAGATATGGGCGAGGCTCCATGCCGATAGCGCGGGTTGGGCTTGCGTGACCCGCGCTATCGACAAGCGTACACTCCGCGCCGTCCCCCGCCCTCCAAGCGTGGGGCCCGGTGCGGAGTATCCGTTTTCAGGAGCTAGCCGTCACCGGCCTTTGATTTCCGTATGACGGTCGAATTTGGCAGACGGATAACAGGAGAAATGATCATGAACCGTCGCGATCTTCTTTTGAGCGGTGCGGCTGCCATCGGGGTGGCTGCAGGTGCCGCAGTGCTGTTGCGCATGGGCAGGCCGCAGGATGCGGGGGCGGCCGAAACCTTCGAGGTCACCAAGACCGAGGCAGAGTGGCGCGCTGTGCTGTCTGACGCGGCTTTCAATGTGCTGCGCAAGGAAGGCACCGAATATCCGGGCACCAGCCCGCTGCTCAACGAGCACCGCAAGGGCATCTTCGTCTGTGCCGGCTGCGACCTGCCGCTCTATTCTTCCGAGACGAAGTTCGATTCCGGCACCGGCTGGCCAAGCTTCTGGCAGGAGATTCCCAATGCCGTCGGCAAGACCGTGGACAGGTCCCTGGGCATGACCCGCACCGAGGTCCACTGCCGCCGCTGCGGCGGCCATCTCGGCCATGTCTTCGACGATGGGCCGCCGCCGACCGGCTTGCGCCATTGCATCAACGGTGTCGCCCTGACCTTCAAGCCAGCCACGGCCTGACCGCTTGAATTCGAGCGCGACAGCCGTCAGCGTTCATCCAACCATCAGCGTTCATCCAGAATGGCGAGGGCCGCGAGCGTCAGCAGAATCGACGGAACCACCTTGACGAGGGGGCCGAGCGGATCGAGCCAAAGCACAGGTTCGGTGAACGTTGCGGCAAGCAGATAGACAAACGTCAGGAAAAGCATGCCGATCAGCGCGCGTCTTGCCCAGGCTCGGAAAAGAACCGCAAGCCCGAGCATGATGTCGGCGAGACATGTCGCGACCACCATGATGCCTGCAAGGCGATCGGGCAGAAAGGCGAGATGGCTTTGCGCCGCCTCGAATGTGAGGAACGGCGCGAGGCCGGAAGTCAGCCAGAAAAGCGCCAGGATCATAATGATTGGCGACTTCAGCAGATAGAGGCGGGCGAACCAGAGATCCTGGACGCCCGAAGGGACGGCGGCGAGCGTCTCGGCCGTCGACGACAGGCGCGGGCGGTGGTCCTGTGGTCGCCGGTTTTCAATGCCACCTGACATGACTGCCATGGCGGTAGAGCGGAGCGGCGAACGCCAACCAAGCCTGCCGGCCATGTCGGCGAACCATGTCACCGGCCGAGCGACCGCCGAGGGCATGGAAATCACCGGCGCGGCAGGAAGGCCGAGCCAGCTGCGATGCAATAGGACGAGTTCTCTGAGCGTGAGCCTTTCGTCGCTGCCAAGAGCGACGTCGGATCCGGCTGGCAGCGTGTCCTGGATGGCCGCGCTGACGGCGCTGGCGACATCGTCGAGTGCGACCGTCGTAACGAGGCTTTCAGCGTAAACCAGCGGAATGACCATGGGAAAGGCTGCGAGAGCCCTTAGCAATGCGGATCCGCCATGCGCGTTGCGGCCGAGCACAAGCGCCGGACGCAGAATGACATGGCGTACGCCACTTGCCACGAGCGCCGTGTCCGCTCGCCTTTTGGTGCTGAGAAAAGGAATGTCGCGGTCAGCGGTTTCCGTTTCCGCCGATATCTGAATGATCAGCAGCCTCTGGTCGCGCGCCGCCTCATAGAGGGCGAGCATCGCCCGTTCCTGGGTGGCACTCAGATCGTCCGAGAGCCCATCCTGAAGCGCGCCGGCGCAATTGACGACAACCTGCTGCTCATCCAGCACGTGCTGCCAGCTGACGCCCTGCGTCATGCCGGCGAGATCGGCCTTCAGCCAGCGAACGAACGGCATCTTCAACGAGGCACGCGCGATATCACGCCCAAGCCCCGTGACCTGATGGCCTTCGTCCGCGAGTTTCCTTGCGACGGCGGAACCGATGAAACCGGTCGCGCCGAGAATCAGGATATTCATCCCGGAACTTTAGCCCAAACCATCTAATGCATGTCGCCCAAAAGTGGCAGCGGTTTTGGGGGAACGACATGCAAAGACCTAAAGCCCGGCGCGTGGTTCCCATCACACGCGACGCGCCTACTGCCTTTTAAGATTTTGCGCATGACCCCGAAAATTGCTTTTCGGGGTCATGCGCGAGGATGCCGGGCGGGGGGGCCCGGCGCTCCTCAGTGTCCGCCACCACCGCCACCGGCCGCGGCAGGTTTGCGGATGAACAGGGTGAAGAGTCCCAGCGTGGCGAACAACACGGTCAGCATGAAGAACACGTCCATGAAAGACAGCAGCGACGCCTGCTGCTGGACCATGCCTGATAGTTTGGAGATCGCCGCCTTGGAGGCGTCAAGTCCGGCAGTCTGCTCGAAGTTGAGCGTCATGTTCTGCAGCTTTTCCTGTGCTGCGGCACTGCCCCATTGCACGTGCTCTGAGAGCCTTGCGTAGTGGAAGGCGTTGCGGTCGATCAGCACGGTGTTGATGACGGCCAGGCCGACGGCGCCACCGAGATTGCGGGTCAGGTTGAACAGGCCCGACGCGTTCTTCAACCGCTCGGGCGGCAAGGTTCCGAGCGCGATGTTGTTGATCGGCACCATGCACAGCATCATCGAACAGCCGCGCAGGATCTGCGGGATCAGCAGTTCATAAAAATCCCAGTCGGCGGTGAGATGCGTCATCCACCAGGTCCCCGTGGCGAAGCCGAAGAAGCCGATCATCATCATCAGACGCGGGTCCATCTTGTTCGACAGGATGCCGGAAATCGGGGCGGTGAAGAACATGGCCAGGCCGCTGACGAACAGCGCCTCGCCGATCATCAGGGAATCGTAGCCGCGGATGCGCCCGAGGAACACCGGATAAAGATAGGTCAGGCCGTAGAGGCCGATGCCGACGACGAAGGAGAACAGCGAGCCGAAAGCGAAGTTGACGTTGGTGAAGGCCTTCAGGTCGACAATCGGCTCCTCGGCTGTGAAAGCGCGCCAGAAGAACAGCACCGCGCCGACGGTCATGATGGTGGCGCAGATGAACACCGCCTGATCCTGCAGCCAGTCGTTGTTCGGACCTTCCTCCAGCACATATTCCATGCAGCCCAGGAAGGCCGCCATGCCGGCAAGGCCCCACCAGTCGAACTTGCTGAACAGCTTGAGATTGGGCTTGTCGAAGTCGATCAGCGACCATGCCGCGGCGGTGACCAGGATGCCGGGCACGACATTGATCAGGAACAGCCAGTGCCAGGACATGGCATGGCTTATATAGCCGCCGACAGTCGGGCCGATGGTCGGTGCCAGCGTCGCCACCAGACCGATCATTGGCGACACCATGGCGCGGCGCGACGGCGGAAAGATGGTGAAGGCAGCAGCGAAGACGCTTGGGATCATGCCGCCGCCGATGAAGCCCTGCACAGCGCGGTAGACGATCATCTGGTCGATATTGGTTGCGGTCGCCGCCAGCGCACTGGCGGCGGTGAAGCCAGCCGCGGAGACGGTGAACAGCACCCGCGTCGACAGCATCCGGCTGAGAAAACCCGACAGCGGGATCATGATGACTTCGGCGATCAGATAGGCGGTCTGCACCCACGGGATTTCGTCGGAGCTGGCGCTCAAGCCCGCCTGGATCTCGGCCAGCGAGGCCGAGACGATCTGGATGTCCAGGATCGCCATGAACATGCCGAACACCATCGCCAGGAAAGCGATGACGCGCCGTGTGGAAATGGTGTCAGGCGTAGCCGGCCTCGCCGGCGGCGATCCTGCCGTCACGGTTGCGGTTGCCATGGCATTGCTCCCAAGCGGCCGCTCAGTTCGACGCGGCCGGCGCTGTGCGGCTGTCGACGGCGACGACGACACTGAGGCCGGCGCGCAGCTTGCCTGTCTTCAGCACATCCGCCGGCACGTCGATGCGAACCGGGACACGCTGCACGACCTTGGTGAAATTGCCGGTGGCGTTTTCCGGCGGCAGCAGCGAGAACACCGCACCGGAGGCTGGTGCCAGCGAAGAGACCGTGCCTTCAAAGTCATGACCGTCGATGGCGTCGACCGAAATCCTGACCTTTTCGCCAGGCACCAGCCGGGCAAGCTGGGTTTCCTTGAAATTGGCGACGATATAGAGCTTGTCCATCGGCACGATGACGGCCAACTTCTGTCCGGGGCTGATCAGGTCGCCTTGCTCGACCGAGCGGTTGCCGACCACACCGTCATAGGGCGCGCGCAGCACGGTGAAGGACAGGTCCCGCGCGGCCTTGTCCCGGGCAAGCTGCAGCGACGCCAGTGTGCTTGCCGTCTCCGCGCGCTGCGCCTGAAGCACACCGATATTGGCCTGCGCCGCCGCGATCTGGGCGTCGGCGCCTACAAGGGCGGCATTGGCCTGCTCGACCGCGGTCTGGGCATCGTCCAGTTGAGCTTGGGTGCCGACACGTGTCTTGAGCAATTGGGCGGCGCGCACTTGAGCTCGCGCCGCATTGTCGGCCGCTGCCTGGTCGGCGGTCTTCTGCGCCTGCGCCTGCTCGAGCGACGCGCGCGCCGCCTCGGTCTGGGCGTCGATGCGGTCGAGCGTCTTGCTCAGGGTGGCGATCTGCGCCTCGGCTTGGGCGACCGCTATTTTGTAGTCGCCATTGTCGACGATCAGCAGCGGGTCGCCGGCCTTGACCCGCTGGTTCTCGGTCACCTTGACCTGATCGACATAGCCGGAAATTTTCGGCGAGATGAATGCCATGTCGGCCTGGACATAGGCATCGTCGGTTGAGATCATGAAACGCCCGTCGGTCCAGTAATCGTAGCCATACCAGGCGCCTGCGCCCAGCAATCCAAGCGCGATGATGGGCAACAGAAAGGAGCGTGCCGAACGTTTCTTTTTGGCCGGCGTCTCGGCCGGAGGACTTATTGCGGGCTCGGTCGGTGCGGTCGGCGCTTCGGTCGCTGGCGCAATCTTGGCGTTGGGGAAAGGACGGACTTCGGCGGTGGGGGTCGCGTTCGAGGACATGGAATCTCTCTGGGTCTCTGGAGACTGGGCATTCTCTCTGGAAAATCAGTCAGACTGAACCGTTCGGTTCGATGTGAACATTGACTTAGCGCGGAGAGAGGCCCATATCAAGGGTGATCGAACCGATCGGTTCGAATATTTTTCGAGGTGTGACGTTATGACCGAAGCCGACAAGGACCAGTGCGATCTGCTGGATGGCCTGCGTCGCGGCCGTCCGGCGGCAGGGCAAGACCCGGTCAAGCGCAGCCAGATCATCGAAGGCGCGCGCCGTGTCTTCATCGACAAGGGTTTTGAAGCGGCGTCGATGAACGACATCACCCGCGAGGCCGGCGTTTCCAAGGGCACGATCTATGTCTATTTCGCCAACAAGGAAGAGCTGTTCGAAGCGCTGATCGAAGAAGAACGCGGCACGATCTTCAAGAACATGTACGATCTGCTCGATCGCGCCGACGACCTTCGCGAGACGCTAGTGAAATTCGGCAAGGTGCTGTCCCTCAAGATCACCTCGGCCAAGGTCGTCCAGGCGCAGCGCACGGTAATCGGCGCATCCGACAGGATTCCCGAACTTGGCGCGCGTTTTTATGAACGCGGCCCGAAACGCGGCCACGACAAGGTCGTTGCTTTTCTCAATGCCGCCATCGAGCGCGGCCTGCTGCGGATCGACGATGTCGATCTTGCCGCCTATCAGTTCACTGAGCTGTGCCTTGCTGGCCTTTTCCGCCAGTGCATATTCGCCTACCGCACCAAAGCCCCGAGCCAGGAAGAAATCGACCACATCGTCAAGTCGGGCGTCGGCATGTTCCTGAAGGCTTACGGCACCGAAAGGCTTGCCACGGAAGAACGCACCCAGACGATTGCGCTAGAGGCAAAGTCCTAGCCGCCATTGGCTGCCAGCACGATCGCCGCGCGCAATTCCTCGAGGCCCTCGCTCTTTTCCGACGACGTGGCGAGAACGAACGGAAACGCGGCCGGCCGCTTCTTGATCTTCGCAAGTGTCTCTTCGATCAATCGCGGCACGCCGGCCGCTTTGATCTTGTCGGTCTTGGTCAGCACGATCTGGTAGGACACCGCCGCCTTGTCGAGCAGCGACAGCACTTCATCGTCCTTGGCCTTAATGCCGTGACGGGCGTCGATCAGCACGTAGACGCGCTTCAGCGTGACGCGGCCCTTGAGATAGTCGAATACGAGTTTCGTCCAGTCGTCGACTTTTTCCTTGGGCGCGGTGGCGTAGCCGTAGCCCGGCATGTCGACCAGCGCCATCGGCGGCAGATCGGCGCCTTCGCCGGAAAATCCACCCGGAACGAAATAGTTGAGTTCCTGCGTCCGCCCCGGCGTGTTGGATGTCCGCGCCAGCCCCTTCTGGTTGACCAGCGCGTTGATCAGCGACGATTTGCCGACATTCGAGCGGCCGGCAAAGGCGATCTCCGGCGGCCCTTCCGGCGGCAGGAATTTCATTGCCGGCACGCCGCGGATGAAGATCCACGGCCGCGTGAACAGTTCGATGCCGATCACGGTCTTGTTCAACGCGTTCAAACCGCTGCCTCCAGAAGAGAAATATCGGCGCCACGAATGGCATTGAGGTTGCGGCTGATCTTTTCCACCGGCCAGTCCCACCACGCCGCCGCCAAAAGCCGCCAGATGGTCCTGTCGTCGAAGCGCATCTTCACCACCTTGGCCGCATTGCCGGCGACGATCGCATAGGGTGGCACGTCATGCGTCACCACCGATTTTGCCGCGACGATGGCGCCATGGCCGATCGTCACGCCGGGCAGGATCACCGCTTCCATGCCGATCCATACATCATTGCCGAGCACTGTGTCGCCGCGCAATTCCTTCGACCAGGTCGCCGGGTCGAAACCCTCTTCCCAGCCATGACCGAAGATGTTGAACGGATAGGTCGAAAAGCCGGACATGGCATGGTTGGCGCCGTTCATGATGAAGCGGGCGCCCTCGGCGATGGCGCAGAACTTGCCGATGATCAGCCGGTCGCCGATGAACGGATAATGATGCAGCACGCATCGCTCGGCGAATTTGTCGGGCCCGTCCGGATCGTCATAATAAGTGAAGTCGCCGATCTCGATGTTCGGCGCCGTGACCAGTCCCTTCAGGAATCCGACGCGGGTATGCATCGGGATCGGGTGCTTGATGTTGGGGTTGGGTCCGATCATGGTCTGGCTCCATCGGCGAGATAAACGGGCAAGGTCAAAATAGCGCGATCCGCCCGGCAGCACCAACCGCGTGCGCAGCGGATCATCCTTACCTGTTCATCGAGGGAGCGCTCCTGAAACGAGAGCGACTTATAGGGATGTGTCGCGGCGGCGTCTACCGCCCGGCCGACTGGTTTCGCGTTCGGCAGCGGCTCGGCTTGTGCGAAAAAGCCCCGGAACCGGGGCTTTCCTTGATTCGCAAAAAAGGGGGGCGCCGGCTACTCCGCCGGCGACGGTTTCTTCCGGAAAAGCGCGACCAGATTGTCCCACAATTCGATCTTGGCGCCCTGCCGCTTCATGATCACGCCTTGCTGGATGATCGAAAGCAAATTGTTCCAGGCCCAGTAGATGACCAGGCCGGCCGGGAAGCCCGCCATCATGAAGGTGAAGATGACAGGCATCCAGGTGAAGATCATGGCCTGCGTCGGGTCCGGCGGCGTCGGGTTCATGCGCATCTGCAGGAACATGGTCACGCCCATGATCAGCGGCCAAACGCCGACCATCAACATATGCGGCAAGGTGATCGGGATGAGGCCGAACAGGTTGAAGATCGAGGTCGGATCGGGCGCCGCCAGATCCTGGATCCAGCCGAAGAACGGTGCGTGCCGCATCTCGATGGTGATGTAGAGCACCTTGTAGAGCGCGAAGAAGACCGGGATCTGCAGCGCCACCGGCCAACAGCCGGCGAGCGGATTGATCTTCTCGGTCTTGTAGAGCTCCATCATCGCCTGTTGCTGCTTCATCTTGTCGTCCGCGTATTTCTCGCGGATCTCAAGCATCTTTGGCTGCACCTTCTTCATGTTCGCCATCGACGCGTAGGATTTGTTGGCAAGCGGGTAGAAGACGGCCTTGACGACGACGGTGGTGGCGAGGATGGCCAGACCGAAATTGCCGAAGAATTTGTACATCGTGTCGATCAGGTAGAACATCGGCTTGGTGATCCAGATGAACCATCCCCAGTCGATCAAACGGTCGAACAGCCTGATGTGGCGATCTTGCGCATAGGCGTTGACCTTGGCGACTTCCTTGGCGCCGGCGAAGATCTCGGTCTCTACCGTCGCCGACTGGCCGGCATCAACATTGATCGGGTCGGTGAGGAAGTCGGCCTGGTAGCGGGGGCGGCCGTCCTCGAAATAGGCGTAGCGCGGCTGGAACGGCTGCTTCTCGGTCGGCACCAGCGTCACCGCCCAGTATTTGTCGGTGATGCCCAGCCAGCCATCGGTCGACTTGCCGGGCGTGAACTGCTTGTCCTCCTCGACGGCCGCGTATTTGTGTTCCTGCAGGCCTTCCGTGCCGGTGACGCCGATCAACCCCTCATGCAGCACATAGATGCTGGCAACGGCAGGTTTGTCGAAGCGGGTGACACGGCCGTAATTCGACAGGGTAACGGCGGTCGAACTCGAATTCTGCACCGTGTCCGAAACAGTGAACATGTAGTCGCTGTCGACGGAGAAGGTGCGCTTGAAGGTCAGGCCCTTGTCGTTGGTGAAGGTCAGCGCGACCGGTGTCGCCGGGGTCAGTGTCGCATTGCCGTCGACGGTCCACACCGTTTCCGGCCCCGGCACCGCGCCGGTCTTGTCGCTGCCGACAAAGCCGATCTCGGCATAGTAGCCGGTAGGCAGCGCCGCCGGGTTGAGCAACTCGATCTCGGGCGAGTTCTTGTCGACCGTCGTCGTGTAGTGCTTGAGCCTGAGGTCGTCGAGACGGGCGCCGGTGAGATTGATCGAGCCCTCCAGGCTCGGCGTGTCGATCTTGACGCGCTGGGTCGACGCCAGTGCCTGCTCGCGGCCGGCCGGCGTCGTGCCGTCGGTTCCCGGTGCGTTGGGGCCCGCTGCATTGGGAATGGCGCCTTGCGGCGGCACCGGCGTTTCGCTACCGCCCGGACTGGTGGCTTGGGCCGCCTTCTTCTGCTCCGCTACCCGCTGTTCTTCGATGCGGGCCTTCTCGCGCTGTGCCTCGCTCTGCGGCAGCACGTAAAAATACTGCCAAAGCGACAGGATCAGCACCGACAGCGCGATGGTGATGAAGAAGTTCCGGTTGTTTTCCATCGAAAGCCTTGGCCTATCGTGTTCCGCGCAATCGGCGGGAGAGTTCGGCCTTCAATTGGCCGAACGGAGTGGTAAGCACGTCTTCGCGCCCGACGATGACATAGTCATTGCCAGGCGCCATGTCACCCGCGGCATGCGTGCGCACGGCTTCCCTCAGCCGCCGCCGGATGCGGTTGCGCACGACTGCGTTGCCGACCTTCTTGGTGACCGTGTAGCCGACGCGAGGCGCCTCTGCGTCGCTGCGGTCCAGAACCTCGACGAGAAAAAGCCGCCCGCGGCGCTTCTCGCCACGCCGGACAGCCAGGAATTCCGCGCGTTTCAGAAGCCGCTTGGGATGTGCTCCCACTGGCTTGCCGGTTGCGGGCAACGATCTCGTCTTCCGTTCAGGCGCTGAGCCGCTTGCGACCGCGGTTGCGGCGGGCTGCGACGACGCCACGACCACCCTTGGTGGCCATGCGGGCACGAAAACCGTGCCGACGTTTGCGGACGAGTTTGGACGGTTGGTAGGTACGCTTCATTTGTTTTAATACCGCGGGGTGCGGCCCTTCTTGATTCTGTCACTCTGTAACAGGAGCTTTGCCGGGTCGGTTTTGGCGCGATCGAAACCGCGCCGGGACGAATGGCCCGAGCGTGAGCGGGCTTATAGAAAGAAGGGTTTTGGAAGTCAATCCGGCGCCGTCATGGCCGATGGCTGAAGTGATGGCCGAACTCTGGGCGGTCTTATCCCGTATTGGGACGAAGGATGAAATTGGCAAAAAAGCCGCAATGGCCTAATCTTGGCTGATCAAGTGATCGTGAAGAAAAAGCAGCATGAGTGAAATCCCATCCGCGGACGAAGGGACCGACCGGGCGACGGCCGCCGCCCGGACCGTGCCTTTGTCGCGTGGATTGTCGACAAAGCTCCTGCTGCTCACGATCGTCTTCGTGCTTCTGGCCGAGGTCCTTATCTTTCTGCCCTGGATCGCCAGCTACCGAATGAGTTGGCTGAAGGAAAGGCTGAGCACCGCCGCGGCGGTCTCGATCGTGCTGGTGCAGGGAGAGCCAGCCTCGCTGTCGCGCGCCGCGCAGAACGACGTGCTGACGGCGATCGGCGCCAAGGCGATCGCCGTGCGCGACGGCGGCGTCTCGCGCCTTCTGGTCGTCGCTGAAATGCCGCCGCACGTCGACGAGCATATTGACATCGCCAATGTCGGCCTGGTCCAGGGCATGACCAGTGCTTTGGACACGCTGTTTTTCGGTGGCGAGCGGATGCTGCGCGTTTTCGGGCCGGTCGGCGACAGCGACAAGGAATTCGAGCTGATCATGCCCGACTACAGCCTGCGCAATGCCATGCTCATATATTCGCGCAACGTCGCCTTCGTCTCGCTGCTGATCTCGCTGTTCACCGCCATGCTGGTCTATGCCGCCATCGACCTGATCATGATCGGCCCGATCCGGACGATGACGCGTTCGATGCTGGCCTTCTCCGAGGCGCCCGACGACCCCGGGCGGATCATCCACCCTGCCGCCCGCGCCGACGAGATCGGCGTTGCAGAGCGAGAGCTCTCGCAGATGCAGGAGCGGCTGCAGAAGATGCTCTCCGAGCAGAAGCATCTCGCCGATCTCGGTCTCGCCGTGTCGAAGATCAACCACGACATGCGCAACATCCTGGCGTCGGCGCAGCTGATGTCGGACCGTTTGCGTCAGGTCAAGGACCCGACCGTGCAGGCCTTCGCGCCGAAACTGCTGCGCGCGCTCGATCGTGCCGTATCCTACTCGGAAGGTGTGCTTTCTTATGGCCGCACCCAGGAGCCGCCGCCTTCGCGCCGCAGGCTCAGGCTGCGCCAACTGGTCGACGACGTCCATGGCCTGCTCGACACCGAAGGCGGCATCGAATTCGTCAACGCCGTCGATCTGGCTTTCGAGGTGGATGCCGATTCCGATCAGCTCTTTCGCGTGCTCACCAATCTTTGCCGCAACGCCGTGCAGGCAATGGCGGCGGACGCGGAAAGCGCGGTGGTGCGCCGGTTGGCGGTGTCGGCCGAGCGCGTCGGCAGCGTCAGCCGTATCACCGTCACCGACACCGGCCCCGGCCTGCCGCCGAAGGCGCGCGAGAACCTGTTCGCGGCGTTCCGCGGCTCGGCCCGCAGCGGCGGCACCGGCCTTGGCCTGGCGATCGCCTATGAATTGATCCGCGCTCACGGCGGCACGGTGGAGCTTGTCGAAAGTAGAGGCGGCCGCACCACATTCGCGGTCACCATCCCGGACGAGCCGGTCCGGCTCGACCAGGCCCGCAACGGCCTGCGCCGCCCGGCCTGATCCAGAGCAATTCCAGGAAAAGTGTGTGACGGTTTTCCGTCCGGAATTGCGCAGAACAAAGAGCCGGCCAGCACGAACAGCAAAACTTTTGCCGGATCGGCTTGCTTTTCGGAAATTCAGTCGCTAGGGAACACGTCACATCGCGGCCGGTCGTTAAGGATCGGATCGCGGGCTATGCAAAGCATGGCCTGTTGCGCGCCCGTAGCTCAGCTGGATAGAGCACCAGACTACGAATCTGGGGGTCAGGAGTTCGAATCTCTTCGGGCGCGCCAAATCTACGCTGCAGCACGCCGGACGCGCTTGTAGCCAGCGAAAGCCCTCCAACCTATGAGAGACGTTTTCGTGCGGGCGAGCCCCTGTGGCGCTTCGGCGCGGCCTGCTCCGCTATTCCCGGCATGTCGAAGAGCACGCCAGACCCATGTCATTGAGCCGAAAGCTGCCCAGCGGCAGGCGATGCTAAGGCAACCCTATCCGACGCCATCAATCAACGCGTGCGCTGCTAACTCCTCAGCAGTAGTTCGGCGTTAGGAACTTAGGGCATGCACGACGCTGGCGCTCAATCTCCCTTAACTTTTCGTAAGACAGATCATGGGTGCTAACGCCCATTTCAACCAAAACAGATATCCTGATGTTGTGCCATTGAACTCTTCTTGTCCCCGTAGACTCTGATCGAATGGTGCCTTTAGATAGTCGCGGTCGCTGAGCCGCATGGTCTCCGCCCAACGAGCCCCGCTCTCATTTTCCACGGTGGTTACGATCTTTCGAGCCTTTTGGATGTACGGTCCCGTAAATGTGTCCATGGCTTCAGTAGGCTCAAAATCGCACCCGACGAACTCCACAGTCAGCTCATTTCTCCCATTCCAATTCTCTCTTTTTTGCTCCCGGCATCTGCTGGAGGAGCTGTCCGGCGGGTTTTCAGAAATTAAATCTGCGAATCGCGCGCCTAGTTCGCCACCTTCTTCGACAGTATAGACATAACGAACATTGACACCCTTAACGGATCCGCGGCCATAATTCTTTGTGTAGGTAACTACTTGGAATATTTTTTGACCATGGTAGTCTTCCGTGTGGATTACTTGTGCTTGATTGAGGAAGCAGGCCTTGCCGGAGGCGACTTCGGCAACAACAGAAGTAACACCCATTCCAATCAGGACACTACCTATGACGCCAATCGTCCACTTAGCCAAGGCCGGCAGTGAAGAAAACCATTGGTTCATTTTGCCACCCTCCAGCAGCGACATAGCGAGCAGGCACGCCCCAGTGGACAGATCGGATTGTGAACATCTGCATGCTGGTGCGCCGCGAGCATAACAGCTGCGTAAAACTGGAGCTATCGCCAGGAACGCCGCCCATCGTAGCGGCTTTGGCGGGCTTCGGATTTTTCCGGCCGCTCCTGCCACGCAAAGCCGTCTAGGCCGGCTTCGCGTGGGCGCCAAGCCAAAGTGGACTTGCGCCGGCGGGAGCCACGCTGCCCGTTTCGTGGGCGGCCTCAGCCCGAATAGCGGAGCACATTGACAAGCAGAGCGAAAGCGGGGGACGTTTGGCGGCGGCTGGGATAGTAGAGGTGATATCCCGGCCAAGGCGGGGACCACTCATCGAGCACCCGCACAAGGCGACCGCTGTCAAGGTGGGCCTGCGCCACGTCCTCCGGCATATAGGCGAGGCCGAAGCCCTCCAACGCGGCTTCGAGAATCTCGACGGTGCCATTCAGGATGATCTGGCCGTCCACCCGCACCTTCAGCTCGCGACCGTCTCGCTCGAAATCCCAGGCCCACAGCCCGCCGTTGGAGGAAAAGCGCTGGTTGATGCAAATGTGACCAGTTAGCTCCTGCGGTGTCATTGGCGGCGGCCGCTTGGCGAAATATGATTTCGCCCCAACGACGGCGAAGCGGATGTCCGGCCCGACGCGCACAGCAATCATGTCTTTTGCGACGCTCTCTCCCATTCGCACGCCTGCGTCGAACCGTTCAGCTGCAATGTCTGTCAGTGCGTTGTCGAGGAACACCTCCACTGTGACGTCGGGATAGTCGGGAAGGAGCTTCGCCAACCTCGGCCAGATAACAGAATTAAATGCGTGATCGCTGGCGGTGAGGCGAATGGTGCCGGCAGGCTTTTCCCTCAATTCGCTCAACGCCTCGACCTCGACGTCGATCTCCTCGAAGCGCGGGCCGATGTTGCGCAGCAGCCGCGCGCCGGCCTCTGTAGGTGAAACGCTGCGGGTCGTGCGGGTCAGCAGCCGAATACCCAGTTGCTCTTCGAGTGCACGGACCGTGTGGCTCAGCGTGGACTGCGAAATTCCGAGCTGCGCCGCAGCCCGCGTGAAGCTGCCCTCCCGTGCGACGGCCAGAAAGGCCAGAAGCATATCAAGTCTTCCACGCCGCATTTATGGCGTATCCCCATAAGTCGATACTTATTATACAAGCCAGTGGGACGAGTTGCACCCGGGCCCGATCGAAATCGCCGAGAGCGTGCGTAGTTGATCCGTCGTGGTAAAACGCGCCGAAGCGACAAGGCCGCATCACCGTTCCTCCGGGGGCTTGAGATGCCGGAACTGCATCAGCAGCAACAGATCGTAGGTGATCTTCAGGGCGCCGCAAATGAGGAGGGGCCAAGCCCGGAACGAGGCCGCGAACAGCGCGCCGGCCAGCGCGGGACTGGCGGCGGCGGCCAGACTGCGCGGCACCGATGTGAAGCTCGCGGCCGCCGCCCGTTCCGCCTCCGTGACGACGGCCATCACGTAAGATGATCGCGTCGGCACGTCCATCTGCGAAAGTGCTGCGCGGATCAGCAGCAGGACGAGTGCCAGAGGCAGCGTGGGCGCCAACGCCGCCAGCATCAGGGCGATGCTCGACGGAATGTGGGTGAACACCATCGTGTTGATCAGTCCGATGCGCCGGGACAGCCAAGCTGAAACGGGGAAAGAGAACGCCGAAAGCACGCCGGACCAGAAGAAGAAAAATCCCGCTTCCGAAAGCGACAGATCGAACTTTTCGAAAAGCCAGAGGGCAAGCAGCGACTGGACTACAAAGCCTCCGGCAAAAGCGTCGAGGCTGAAAAGCGCCGCGAGCTTGAACACAATCTTGCGCGAGGGGCCGAGCGCGGACCCGCTGCTGGAGTCCGTCGCCGGACGGCGCTGCGGGATCTGCGCGTAAAGGAGGCCGCCGAGAAGACCCAGAAACGCATAGAGCACGAACATCGCCTTGATGCCGGCGAGTTGGTCGAGGCCGGCCGGAGCCAGAAGATCAGGTGTCGCCGAAACGAGCGCGCCAACCGCGCCTGCCAGCGCACCCACAAGGCTGTAACGCGCGAACATCCTGGTC
>NZ_RZTI01000229.1:0-4554 GCF_003997275.1 Mesorhizobium sp. M6A.T.Ce.TU.002.03.1.1 | reverse complement strand
CGCTAGAATGCCGCACCCCGCTGCTCTGACGGTTTCAACTCGTCGAGAAGCTTGCGGATGGCGCCCGCCATGTTCCCGTTCACGTCGCTGCGCCACAGTGCGAAGGCGACGTTGGCCTCGACAAAGCCTTCCGGCGATCCGCAATCGAAGGTGCGCCCCTGGTAATGGCAGCCATAGAAGGGCTGCTGCTTCTCCAGCTTCAGCATCGCATCGGTGAGCTGGATCTCGTTGCCGGCGCCCTTTTCCTGGCCCTCGAGAATCCCGAATATCTCCGGCTGCAGGATGTAGCGCCCGTTGATGTATAGATTGGAGGGTGCCGTGCCGGTCTTCGGCTTCTCCACCATGCCGGTGATGCGGAAACCGTGATGCGTATCCTCGCCGCGACCGACGATGCCGTATTTATGGGCCTCGGCGGGGTCGCATTCCTGAACCGCGACGATGTTGTTGCCGGTCTCGGCATAAAGCTCGACCATCTCCTTCATGCAGCTTTTTTCCGACTGCATGATCATATCAGGCAAAAGCAGCGCGAAGGGCTCGTCCCCGACGAGCTCGCGGGCGCACCAAACGGCATGGCCAAGGCCAAGCGGGACCTGCTGGCGCGTGAAGCTGGTCTGCCCCGGCGAGGGTTGCAGCCGCTGCAGGCGGGCGAGCTCGTCGTTCTTGCCGCGCTGGGCGAGCGTGTCATAGAGTTCGAACTGGACGTCGAAATGGTCCTCGATGACCGCCTTGTTACGGCCGGTCACGAAGATGAAATGTTCGATGCCGGCTTCGCGTGCCTCGTCGACCACATACTGGATAACTGGCCTGTCGACGACAGTCAGCATTTCCTTGGGTATGGCCTTGGTGGCCGGGAGAAACCGGGTTCCGAGACCGGCGACCGGGAAAACTGCCTTGCGAACTCTCTTCATGCTGTCAATTATCCGTTTGTAAGCCTGTTCGGCAATCCCGCTTCGAGACATTTTCGTGCCGGAATCGAGGATTATGGAACGGCTGGTCAGAAAAAAATTTGTAGTTCGTAAAGCACCGACGCGGCTTTTCGTTCCCAACGGCACCTATGGTAAACCAATTGCTAACCGGCTTCGGCGATGAATGATCTTCCTGTGATGATGAAGGAGGAAAAGATGTCCGTTCGCAACGCCGCAAAGCGCTTCACCAGCGTCGTTGCGGCCGCCAGCCTTTCGCTCGCCTTACTGATGCCCGCCGGATCTGCTTTTGCCGACGCCGGCTTCCGGCAATGGGTGGCGAGCTTCCGCGCCACCGCAGTGCAGAGCGGCGTTTCCGGCGCCGTTTATGACCAGGCGTTCCAGGGGATCAGCGATGCCGATCCGGTCGTGCTGGAAAAAGCGCGTTATCAACCCGAATTTACCGCGCCCGCCTGGGATTATTTCGACAACCGCGTCCATGACCAGTCGGTCGCTGTCGGCCAGCAGATGGCCAGGAAGTGGAAGCCTTGGCTGGACAGGATCGAGGCAAAATACGGCGTCGACCGCTACATCCTGCTGGCCATCTGGTCGATGGAATCGAACTACGGCGAAATCCTCAAGCGCGATGAGGTCATGCGAAATGTCGTGCGTTCGCTGGCAACGCTTGGCTATGCCGACCGCAGGCGATCGAAATTTGCCCGCACCCAGTTGATCGCGGCGCTGAAGATCCTGCAAAGGGGCGACATCGACAAAAGCCACCTCAGCGGCTCATGGGCTGGCGCCATGGGCCATACCCAATTCATTCCCACCAGCTATCAGGCCTATGCGGTCGATATGGATGGCGACGGCAGGCGCGACATCTGGAATTCGATTCCCGATGCATTGGCCACGGCCGCCAATCTGCTCAGGAAGAACGGCTGGCAGGCCGGCAAGACCTGGGGCTATGAAGTCAGCCTTCCCGATGGGAAGAAGTTCCCGGCCGGATCGAAGTCGCTGTCGCAATGGCAAGCGCTGGGTGTCACGCGTGTCAACGGCAAGCCCTTCAAGAGTGGTGCGGAGAAGGCCACGCTGAAAGTACCGGGCGGCCGCGGCGGCCCGGCCTTCCTGATGATCAAGAATTTTTCGGTCATCAAGCGCTACAACAATGCCGACAAATACGCGGTTGCCGTTGGCCTTCTTGCCGACGAAATCGCCGGCTATGGTGGGCTTGTGCAGGACTGGAAGCGGCCTTTCACGAAGCTCTCCTTCGAGGAGAGGCAAGAGCTTCAGCAGCGGCTTTCCCAGTACGGCTACTATGACGGCAAGTTCGACGGCAAGATCGGCGAGGGATCGAAGGCCGCCATCATGGCCTTCCAGGCGAAGGCTGGCTTGACCCAGGACGGACATCCGAGCATGGAAGTGCTCAAATGGCTCAGGCAGAACTAGCCTCGCATAGGGAGACAACAACCTGGAGCATCGGACCCAAAACCGTTGGCAATCCGATGCTCGAGCGGCGGCACGGTTGGACTTGGGTCCGGCGTTCTTAAGGGATGGAGAGGGTGATTGATTTCGGCTGCGCGTATCCAGGTGATCCTTCGTCGCGTGCCGATCCTGATTCTGGCTGTTGCCGTTCTGGCCGTCAGTACTGCCGCCGCCTTTCATACGCCGGCCGTAGCGCAGGAAGAACAAAGGCGTGGCTGGTCGCTGCGCGACCTGTTGTTTCTGCGCCGAAGCGAGCGGGTGGAACCGCCGCCGCGACAAATTCAGAGAGCCAGGCCGCCGAAGGCCAGGGCAAAAAAGCCCCGCGCCGCGCCGCGCCGGCCGGCTGAGCCGACAACCCCCATTGTCGAGAAGGCGCCGGATGCCCGCACCGTTCTGGTGGTCGGTGATTTCATGGCGAGTGGCCTTGCCGAAGGTCTGGATACCGCCTTTGCCGAAAACAACAAAATCAGGATCGTCGTTCGCAGCAACGGTTCGTCCGGTTTCGTGCGTGACGATTTCTACAACTGGCCCGAACAGATCAAGTCGCTGATCGAGACCGAAAAGCCCGCGGCCGTAATCGTCATGCTGGGCTCCAACGATCGGCAGCAAATGCGCGTGAACGATGAGCGCGAACAGCCGCGGTCCGAAGGCTGGGACAAGGAATACGAACGCCGGACCGAAGCATTCGGCAAGGCCATTGCATCGGCCAAGGTACCGTATCTGTGGGTCGGCATGCCGGCATTCAAGGCGCCGAAGATGACCTCCGACATGCTGGCTTTCAACGACATCTACCGCTCGACGGCCGAAAGTCATGGCGGCGAATTCGTCGACATCTGGGACGGTTTCGTCGACGAGGACGGCGCCTTCGTCACCAGTGGGCCTGATATCAACGGCCAACCGGTGCGCCTACGCACCGACGACGGCATCTATGTGTCGAAAGCCGGCAAACGCAAGCTCGCCTTCTATGCCGAAAAACCCTTGATGAAGATGCTTGGAATGACCGCGCCCGCGGGCACACCGGCGACTTATGCGCCGGCGGGCGCTCCCGTCGAGGCGCCGGCACCGGCACCCATGGCCGTCGATCGCACCGTGCCGATGCTGCTCAACGATCCGGCGCTCGATGGCGGTTCGGAGCTTCTCGGCGCAGCGCCGCCGGCAAAGGCGGACGGGCTCGGCGAAAAACTCGTCGTCGAGGGCAAGGCATCAGATGCTTCGCCCGGCCGCGCCGACGACTTCCATTGGCCGCCCAGGGCGCAGCCTGCGGCGGCGGCCGCAAACGAAACGACAACGGCGATCAATCCTTGATACGAGGCTCGGAGACCGTTTCGAAACTCGCTGCTGTGAGTCATATAAGGGTGTTTTCGAGAACCGGAGCGGAGCGTACATTCGAGTATGTGAGCACCGGCCTACGCCGGCCGTAGCCTTAACTGCCACGACCGCTCATGAGTGCTTCGGACGGCAAAGGCCGGAAGCGCAGAAAACGCTCTCAGATGGCCGCAGGAGTAGAGTTTCCAAACGGTCTCAGCGCGGTAGCACGCTCGATCCCATCAGTGCCTCGTCGATCGAGCGCGCCGCCTGCCGGCCCTCGCGGATCGCCCAGACGACCAGCGACTGGCCACGGCGCACATCACCCGCCGCATAGAGCTTTTCGACGCTGGTCTTATAGTCGCGGTCATTGGCCTCGACGTTGTTCGAGCGGCGGCTGTCGATGGCGATCTTCATCTGGCCGCCCAGCTCCGACACCGGTCCGACGGCGGCCGGCCCGGCAAAGCCGATGGCGATGAAGGCGAGATCCGCGCGGATGACGAATTCCGTGCCGGCGACCGGCTTGCGCTTTTCATCGACCTCGCAGCATTTGACGCCAGTCAACGCGCCGTCCTCGCCGATGAATTCGAGCGTCGCCACCTGAAACTCGCGCTCGGCGCCTTCGGCCTGCGAGGACGAGGTGCGCATCTTCGTTGCCCAGTAGGGCCAGACCGAAAGCTTGTCTTCCTTTTCCGGCGGCTGCGGCCGGATGTCGAGTTGGGTGACGCGGACGGCGCCCTGGCGGAACGCGGTGCCGACGCAGTCGGATGCGGTATCGCCGCCGCCGACGACGACGACATGCTGGCCGCCGGCGACGATCGGTTGGGAGGGCCACGCCACCGATTGGATCGGCTCGCCGCCGACG
>NZ_RZTI01000228.1:0-4576 GCF_003997275.1 Mesorhizobium sp. M6A.T.Ce.TU.002.03.1.1 | reverse complement strand
CTGTAAGGTTGGAGCGAGGCGCTGATGGCCGAAACGCTTCTCCCCCCTTGAGGGGGAGATGGCCGGCAGGCCAGAGGGGGCCGTCTCGCGTAATGCGCCAACCTCCACTGTCGCAAGAGAGGGAGGCCGCGCCCGGTCGAACCGACCCCTCATCCGGCCGCTTCGCGGCCACCTTCTCCCCGGCGGGGAGAAGAGAGAAGCGTCAGCGCTGGCTCCTCTCCCCTTGGGGAGAGGTCGGATAGTCCCGAATTGCCTTTCGCAATTCGGTTGGCAATCCGGGTGAGGGGGTACTTACCCATATGCGATAGCCCTGCTTGTGGGGGAGATTGGCTGTCATTGGCGCCATCACGACTTCGCCGTCACAGGCGCATACTCAAGCGCCACCACGCCGTTGCTGAATGGCGTGGCCGAAATCAGCGCGAGCGGCACTTGTTCGCCGGGCGGGAACAGCTTCTTGCCATGGCCGACGGCACCGGGGTAGCTGAGCAGCCTGACGCGATCGACCAGGCCATGGCGCAGCAATTCCTGCGCGACGCTGAGGCTGCCATGCACATAGATGTTGCCGCCGCTGCCTTGCTTCAGTTCCCTGACCGCTTCCGGCAGTGCGCCCGTCAGCAGCTCGGCCGGTTTCCAGTCGAGCGTCTTCAGGCTTGTCGACGCGACATATTTCGGCAGCGCGTTGAAGCGGTCGGCGAAGTCTCCGGTTTCATTGGGCCATGAGCCGGCAAAAATCTCATAGGTCGTGCGGCCCAGAAGCATGGCGCCGCTGTCGGCAAGCTCGTCCTCTTTGAATTTTTGCATTTCATCGTTCCAGGTCACGCCAGGCAATTTCTCGACCTCGGCGATGCCATCGACGCTGATGAATTCGGTGACGATAAGTTTTCTCATGGCGCTCTCCTTCTTCTGTCGGAGGACGGACGACGCGGGCCTTTTGCGACAGCTTGGTGAAAATAGCGCGGTCGCTTGTTAGCGGCTTTCCCTATTCGCCTCCAAAGGACCGATACCATGGGGAAAAGCTTCTCCGACCTGGACTAAGTTCCCAAGATCGGATTGGTGTTACATCTGAGGTAGATATTCCCAAAGAACGCATTGCAGGAAGATCATGGGATTCGGGGTCTTCATTCACCGCTCAGATTCGAGATACAACGACCGCCCCGCAGAGCAATATCAGTTTCCTCGCCCGTATCTGAGTCGCGCCGAAGCATGCGTCGGCGGCTGGATCATTTACTACGAGCCTAGCAAGGTAAACGATACCCGTGGCTATTACGCCGTAGCCAAAGTCCAACAGATCATTTCCGATCCTGTGACGCCTGATATGTACCTCGCTCTGATTGAGCCCGGCACCTATCTCGACTTCGTCAATCCTGTTCAATTTAACGGACCTAATGGTCTCGTTGAACGAGGCTTATTCAACGACCAAGGACGGATTTCCGGTCGCGCCCAAGCGGCCGTCCGCTCAATCAGTCCAGCCGATTTCAACCGCATCATCGATCTGGGCCTGGACACGAATGAGTTGTTGCTGCCGCGCGTTGATGAGGCCGGCACCGGCTTTCAGGATGAACAGGCGCCATTCGAGTTCGAGCAGAGCCGTGACCGCGTGAGCTATATCGGATCGCGAATTGTGCGGGACCGCATTTTCCGTCGCATCGTCCTGCGCGCCTATGATGAGCGCTGCGCGATCACGGGACTGAAGTTGATAAATGGCGGCGGCCGAGCAGAGGTTTCTGCCGCGCATATTCGACCGGTCGAAGCGAACGGTCCCGACGTCATCAACAATGGGATCGCGCTGTCCGGCACTGCACATTGGATGCTCGATCGCGGGTTGATCAGCCTATCCGATGACTTGGAAATCCTGATCTCGCGACAGGTCAACGACCTCGACAGCGTGCAAGCGTTCATAAACAAGACTCGCCGCGCACTTCCGCCGGGCCGACAGTTTGAACGCCCGCATCCTCATTTTTTGCAGTGGCACCGCGACCACTGTTTTAAGCAGTGAGGCGCCGCCGGCGTGGGAGCGTGTTGGTAGGTGGGTGGAACGGCCGCCTCTGACCCTGCGCCGCCCGTCGTTCGGTCATGCCACAAGGTCCGAATCGGTGGGGGGCGGTCTTTTTTGCCTGTCCCCGATTGGATCTGGTTCGTAGTCACGGGCTGGCTAAAGGTGGGCAGTACCGGCTTTCAGCAGTCCTTCGCGGACGTGCTGCGCATCAGCCTCCTGCGCATAGTGCAGGGTGGCGATAAATGAATCGAGATCGAATTGGGGGTCGAGCGTTCTGATCTTGCCTAGATGCGCCGCGGCCGCGATTTCGTCGCCGAGCCAGCCGTAGCAGGCAGCGGCGAAAGCGTGCTGAACCGAGTCCATGGTCGACAGATGCATGAAAGCTTCGATCGCCTCGCCATATTGGCGCGCGGCGAAATGCGCCTTTCCCAGATGGCTCCAGAACCTCTCGGGGTGGTGCGGGTTCAACTGCATTGCCTTGCGGATCCATTCAATTCCCTCTTCCGGCCTCCCCAGCCACGTCAATAACTCGCCTTGCTGCACCACCACGAGGTCGTAATTGGGATTGAGGGCGAGGGCGCGCTCTTGATGGTAGCGCGCTGTGGTCAGCTCATTGTTGTTCACGTTCACTGCGGCGAGGATGCGGTGGACATCGGCATCGTTGTCGTCCAGTGCCAGCGCCCTGTCCAGCGCTGCCATGATCTCGCTCCAGACGGCATCCCTGTCTTCGCACCAGTTATGGACCCAGGCCTGGCCAAGAATGCAGGCCCGCCAGGCATGGGCATGGGCATAATCGGGGTCGAGCGCAACGGCTCTGCCTATCAAGGTTTGCGCGCGTTCATTATCCGCAATCGTGCTTCGGTGATGCAGCACCTTGGCAGCAAGCACACATTCATACGCGGCCATGTTTGCAGGTTTCGCCCGCGCGAGCTGGTCCCGCTGAGCCGCCTCGACACGACCGGGCAGCGTGGCTGCGATCGCCGCGGTGACCTCATCCTGAATCGCGAATATGTCGTCCAGCTTCCGGTCATATTTGTCTGCCCAGATATGAGCGTCATTCGCCGTGTCGATCAGCTGAACCGTCACGCGCACCCTGTTGCCGATCTTGCGGACGCTTCCCTCCACCAGGTATTGGACGTCGAGTTTCTCGGCCACCTCGCGCACATTCACGGCGCGGTTCTTGTAGACGAAGCTGGAATTGCGCGAGATGACGAACAGCTCATGGTGGCGGGACAGTTCAGTGATGATGTCCTCGGTCAGACCGTCCGCGAAAAATTCCTGCTCGGGGTCGCCGCTCATGTTGTCGAATGGCAGCACCACTATCGAAGGTTTCGAAATGGATCGCTTGGCCTCGACTTCCGGCAGGACAGCACTGTCAAACCCGATGCGATAGAGGCGGACCGGGCGGCTGATGTTCTTTAACGTCTTCTCGCCCAGGTCCTCCATGGCAATTTCGAGACGGTCGGCAATTTGGGTCGCTACCGCTGCGGTCACGCAGATACCGCCGACGTCGGCGAGTTGCTCGATGCGCGAGGCAATATTGACGCCGTCGCCGAAAATGTCGTCATCGTCGAAAATGATGTCGCCGAGATTTATGCCGATCCTGAATTCGATACGCCGTTCTTGCGGCACATCCGAATTGCGCCGTTTCATGCGCTGTTGGATTTCCACGGCGCATTTCACGGCATCGGTCACGCTCTGGAACTCAACGAGCATGCCGTCTCCGGTGGTCTTGATGATCCGGCCCTTGTTCTTCGCGATGGCGGGATCGACCAGTTCTATGCGATGGGTCCGAAGGCGTGCGAGCGTGCCGGATTCGTCGGCCTCCATTAGCCGACTGTAGCCCGCCATATCGGCAGCCAGAATTGCGGCTAGTCTCTGTTCCATCGCTTGAACCAAAAACCAAGCCTATCCTTCCTGGGCTGCCAAATCCAGCAATTTGGGCTGGTGGCTGAATCAAGAAGTCTTTTATAGCAGCAGCTAGAAAGGGAGCGGAACCTTCCGCCAGATGGCTGCGAACTCGATCGCATTAATGGCGGGAGGGATCCGCGCGGCGTCAGACCGGAAACGTCCGATATGAACACGGACCATAATGGCTCGCTGACGTCCGCAAATGGCGCAAAGCGGTCGTAGATCACGGCACCTAGCAAGAAATCTTAGACACGCTCAAAACCAAATCTATCCCTCTTGCCATCCCCGCATCCTTTTCCTAATCTCCCTCTGAAAAAACCTTTTCCCAAATCGCGCCGCATCCGCTGACCCACCAATCAGCACCCTGCAGGACGATAAGAGAAAACCTTTTTCCAACTAAGGGATTCGCCGCGCACATCATGGTTTCCGACGCCCAGCCAGTCTTCACCAAGCAGCCAGTCACCCTGCGTGAAGTCGCCTCCCTTGCCGGCGTCAGCGTCGCCACGGCCTCAAAAGCGCTCAACGGGCAGGGGCGGATGACGGCCGAGACGCGCGAGCGTATTCGCGAGACGGCGCAGCGGCTGGGCTTTCGCCCGAACAGCCTGGCGCAGAGCCTGTTGCGCCGGCGCTCCTTCACCGTCGGGCTTTTGACCAACGACACCTATGGCC
>NZ_RZTI01000227.1:0-4615 GCF_003997275.1 Mesorhizobium sp. M6A.T.Ce.TU.002.03.1.1 | reverse complement strand
GCCGCCGTCAATGTCCGCGAATCGGCAATCACGACGCTGGCCGTTCGCGGCGCGCTCGATGCGGCTCAGGTCGCGGCGGCCGAGCGGTTCCGAGCATTGTGGGAGGCCATGGGCGGCGCGGGCGTCTCCTCGATCGATCCGGGCCGCATCGTCGTCGATGGCGGCAAGGTGCCGGACGGGATTAGCCAGCGCCAGATCGCGGCCTGATGCTAAACTACCGCTTAGGGTGGAAACTTGCCGTATGCGCGCCTGTCGGAACGAAGTGATTGCGGCAAGGAGCGGACGTCGCCCCGCCTATGCGGCTTGCTCACTCTAGCGTCGGGGCGGTCCGCAGACCGTTGAATCGAATCGCTACGAAGCCCACGGGCAGACCTTAGCCTCCTGCGCTGAGCATTTCGATGATTGTTAAATCCAAACACAGGACGGTGGCCGTCGAGCGAGTTTTCAGCAGCCCATTTCCGCAACCCTATTAATGTGCAACTTGGGAAGCTGCCGACATCAATTCCTCGGGATTCAGCGCTCTGAAGGTGTTGAGGCCATCCTCCAGAACTTCAGTGAAGTTCCAGCGTACGATGCCCGCCCGGTCGATTAGGAACTGACCGACAAGCTGCGCCTGGCTGGAAGCCATCGCCTGCTGATCGACTTCCGTAATCTCATATCCTTCCTTCTTGTTAAGAAATTCATTCATTGCCATGACGTCCATAGGCTCGGGCAACTCGCCCGGGAGATGGAACGGTATCGCCATGACCGTGTCCATCCCGACCTCGCGCAAGCCGAAAGCACGGTGCGAGGCTCGCTCCGGGTCGGATGCGGCGAGAAGATCGGGTGCCGGGTGGTAACGGAAATAGAGCCGCGCCCGCTCGACCGGCGTATTGACCACAGCCAGGCATTCGACGCCTTTCTCACGCAGGGCCGGCTTGAGTTGCGCCATCGCCGCGACATGGCGCCGGCAGAACGGACAGTGCAGGCCTCGGAACAAACCGATCAACAACGGGCTACGGCCTCGAAAATCATCGAGCGCGATCTTGCCTTCGCGTGAGATCGCATTGAGCACAACATTCGGTGCCCGGTCGCCCGGCTGCAGCGGGCGGTCAACACTACTCGTGGACATGGACAACCTCCTCGCCCCGGGGTCAGTCAGGGAAAGCAGCACACCCAGCGTTTCGGAGGCGATCAAGTGCTGGGGCGAAAGCTTCCTGTGCCAAGGCAATAGCTTTCGACCTCTGTCATATTGCCGAGGTCGAGATTACGCGCGTTGTAAGCCCATCATAACACGAAAAAGCATCTGCGGGTGCCGCCAAATGTGGTGAATTACCTTACGCGAGCGCACTCCCGAATGCTCTTGCGCTGAAGGTCAGGTTCCCGACCTCGATTTGGAGGTTCGGGTCGTCGGTTCGAATCCGGCCACTCCGACCATTTCAAAACTTAGACTTGTCCCCAGAAATCGATCATGCCCCAGCCGCTGGCACAGGCAGCTCCACCGGCCGCAACTGCCGCTGGTGGCGGTATTCGAGCGCGATGGCACCCCAGATCAGGCCGAGCAGCAGATAGACATGGCGCCAGTGGTCGATGTCGATGAAGGTGCCCAGCCCGATATTGCCGATGAAGGCGACATAGGCACACAGAAGATAGGGCTGCCACGGCCTGTCGCGCAGGAGAATGCGGAAGCCGGCCGCTATCGTCCAGCAGGTCAGCGCCAGAAACGATACGAAGCCCAGCCAGCCATAGTCCATCAGCATCTTCAGCCAGATGTCGTGCGTGTCCTCGCCGAAAATCGTGCCGAAGACGAGCGGGCCGATGCCGAGCGGATGCTCCAGCGCCATCTGGAAACCGATCGTGTAGCGGGCGAAACGGCCGAGGCGGGCGGTGTCGTAGCTCTGCTCCAGTTGGGCGCGGCTGGAAAACATTTCCGAAACGCCCGGCAGCTGCAGGATGACGAGCATCGCCATCACCAGCAGCGAGATGGCGGCGATGGTCATGACGACGACGCGCAGCCGGAACTTGCCGCTGGCGCTCTGCAGGAACAGAGCGCCGGTGAGCAGGATCGCCGAAACGCCGAACATGCCCCAGGCGCCACGCGAGAAGGAGAAGAAAATGCCGGCCGTGATAATCAGCAGCGGCACTGCCAGCAAGGGCATGCGTGAGACGGGACCCGTCAGCATGAGATAGAGCAGATAGATGCCGGGAAGCACCAGGAACGGCCCGAACACGTTCGGATCCTGGAAGGCGCCGGTGGCGCGGTCGTATTTGGTGAATATCTCCGCCCCTGGGAAGGCATGGAAATAGCCTGCTATGCCGAGCAGCGAGGTCAGCACCGCCGATATCACATAGGCCAGGAAGATCGACCGGTAGAGACTGGACTGGACCGATGTCACCGAGGCGACGAACACTGCCGTGAAGGCGAGGAACAGCGACACTGAGAGATAGAGCGGCGCGCCGGTAATATCCGACATCTGGGTCATCGAGATCATGCCGCCAATGTTCATGATCACCAGCAGCACCAGCAGCGGCGCTGCCGCGCGCGATATGCGCAGGCCGAACAAGGCCCACACCACGATCAGCCCGGCCATATAGAGGTCGTATGGGGCAGGCTCGGCAATGACGAACCCGGACAGGAAGACGCCTAGGAAAACCGCGCCCGATGCAATCAGCGCGATCAGCTTGGCATTAACTGAGGCCGGCCGCAGTTCATTCGTGACGGTGCTCAATAAGCATTTTCCGTGTTGAGCAGCCGGATCGGTGTCAGGAACAGGATCCTCAGGTCGAACAGCAGCGACCAGTTCTCGATATAATAGAGGTCGTACTCCGTCCGCATGCGGATCTTCTCATTGGTGTCCATCTCGCCGCGCCAGCCATTGATCTGCGCCCAGCCGGTGACGCCGGGCTTGACCTTGTGGCGTGCGAAATAGCCGTCGACCACCTCATTGTAGAGAAGGTTGTGCGACTGGGCGGCAATGGCGTGCGGGCGCGGCCCGACCAGTGACAGCGAACCGAAAAGCGAATTGAAGAACTGCGGCAGCTCGTCGATCGAGGTCTTGCGGATGAAACGGCCGACGCGGGTGACGCGCGGGTCGTTCTTGGTCACCGTCTGTTTGGCCGTCGGGTCCGCCTTGTCCGTGTACATCGAACGGAACTTGTAGACCTCGACGATCTCGTTGTTGAAGCCATGCCGCTTCTGGTGGAACAGCACCGGCCCCTTGCTGTCGAGCTTAATGGCGATCGCGGTCACCAGCATGACCGGCGAGAACACGATGATGCCGATGAGCGAGAAGACGATGTCGAAGGCGCGCTTGGCGACCGAATCCCAGTCGTTGATCGGCTTGTCGAAGATATCGAGCATCGGCACGGAGCCGATGTAGGAATAGGCGCGCGGCCGGAACTGCAGCGCGTTCGAATGCGCCGAGAGCCGGATATCGACCGGCAGCACCCACAGCTTCTTCAAAAGCTGCAGGACGCGCGATTCGGCGGTCAGCGGCAGCGACACGATCAGCATGTCGATGCGGGCGATGCGGGCGAACTCGATGAGCTCTGAAACGGTGCCGAGCTTTGGGTAGCCGGCGACGATGGGTGGCGAGCGCTTGTCGCCGCGGTCGTCGAAGATGCCGCAGATGCGGATGTCGTTGTAGGGCTGCCTTTCGACGGAGCGGATCAGGACTTCCGCCGCCGTGCCGCCGCCGACGATGACGGCGCGGCGCTCCATGCGCCCGTCGCGCGCCCAGCGCCGGATAAGCTTCGACATCAGCAGCCTGAGCCCGAAGATCAGCAAGAAGCCGACGACGAACCAGGTGCCGAAAAACAGGCGCGAATAGTCTTCCGACGTTTTCATGACGAATGCCGTGAGCGCCATCAAGGCGAATGTCCCCGCCCAGACCAGCAGGAGACGGCCGAAATTGGCGATCGGGCGCATCAGCGAGACGATCTGGTAGCAGTCGGTGACGTCGAGCAGCACCACGGCAAGGAACGAGGCGGCGGCGATCGTCAGCGGATATTGCCAGGCGAGATGGCTGAAGAAGCCGACATAGTAGAAATAGACGCAGAGACCCGACAGGAACAGCAGCGCGAATTCGACCAGTCGCAAGACGCCGCTGACCATGATCGGCGACATGGTATCGCGCCTGTATTGCGACGCGACCTGACGGGCGACGTCGTTCATCCCGCCAAGGCTATCGCCATTCGCCGGGCCGTCGAATTTGCGCACCGCGTCTATCGAAAAGCGGCGAGCGGGATCGATCTCGTTCATGGGTGCATCCGCAAAGCTTCCCTCAGGTGAATAGCAAAAGAGAGCTAAGAAACCCTTGAAACAACAGGTGGCTTTGGAGAAGCTTTAGGGCTAGCGCCTTTTTGGAGCTAACGCTTGAGCGCGGCGAAATAGGCCGTCTCGATCGCGGCGGCCATCACGTCGGCGCCGAATCGCGCCTTGAGGTCGGCGGTGTCGGGCATCAAAGCGCCATAGGCTTTGGGGTCGGCCAGCGCCGCGCTCATCTTGTCGCCGAGCTCGCGCGGGTCGGGCCGGATCAGGGCAGGGGAACCGGCGCCAAGGATTTCCGGGATGCCGCCGACGGCGGTGGCGATCATCGATTTGCCGGCGGCGAGCGTCTCCAGCACGATATAGGGC
>NZ_RZTI01000226.1:0-4715 GCF_003997275.1 Mesorhizobium sp. M6A.T.Ce.TU.002.03.1.1 | reverse complement strand
GAATTGATGTAGGGTGCCAGGAACCAGGTGAATTCCTTGGCGTATTTGAGCTGGCCAGCCGCCCATTGCTGACCAAGCGTCGACAGCGTCCATTCAGCATTCTTGTCGTAGAAAAGCGGCGTCTTGCCATCGGCGCTCCACAGCGAATTGTGGATGTGGCTGGAATTGCCGGCCAGCCCATAATTGTATTTTGCCATGAACGAAATCGCCTTGCCTTCGGACTCGGCGATTTCCTTGGCGCCGTTCTTCAGGATGACGTGGCGGTCGGCCATGTCGATCGCCTCGGCATAGCGCACATTGATTTCTTCCTGGCCCGGACCCCACTCGCCCTTGGAGTTCTCGATCGGAATGCCGGCTGCTTCCATCTCGTTGCGCAGCCGGCGCATGACGCCTTCTTCCTTGGTGGTGATGCCGATCTGGTAGTCGCCGATATAGGGGGAGGCGGTGTCGAGGCTCTGCCAGTGCTTCTTGCGGGCGGAATCGTAAGTTTCGCTGAACAGATAGAATTCGAGCTCGGAGGCGAAATAGCCGATATAGCCACGCTCGCTCAGCCGCTTGACCTGCTTCTTCAGGATGGCGCGCGGCGAATGCGGCAGGTCGTCATGGGTGTGGTGGTCGAGCACGTCGCAGATCACCAGCGCCGTCTTTTCCAGCCATGGAATGCGCCGCAGCGTCGCCAGGTCCGGCTTCATGACGAAGTCGCCGTAACCCTTCGACCAGCTCGCCGCCTTGTAGCCTGGCACCGGTTCCATATCGATGTCGGCGGCCAAGAGATAGTTGCAGCCATGCGTCTCGTCATGGGCGGACTCGACGAAATACTGTGCCAGGAACCGCTTTCCCGCCAGCCGGCCCTGCATGTCGACAATGCAGGCCAGCACCGTGTCGATCTCGCCGCTGGAGACCGCCTTCTTCAACTGATCGAACGAGAAATTTCCGGCCATTCCTTTGGCACTCCAGTGCTTGTTGTTTAGGGCTTGTCGCCTTGAATATGTGGAAAGCCATGGCCGGCAGGCGCCGGCCATGGCGATGGAGAGGTGTCAGGCGCCGGCTTCGCCTATGGCTACCTCGGCAGCCTTGATCGCTGCCTGACGCTTGGCAATCTGGTCGCCGACCGGCGGGCCCTTGAAGCGGCGGTTCTCAAAGCCGAACCAAAGCACGGCGGTCAGCACGATGAAGCCCAGGGTGATATAGAGCACCTTGTCGTTTGGCGGCTGGATGGCGATGTAGAAGATGATCACCATGCCGATGACCGACAGGATGCAAAACAACTTGAACAGGCCGGCGCCGAGATTCCACGGGCCGGGATTCGGCCATTTCTCCGTTCCGAAAGCCATCATGCCGAGCACGATCGGAATGATGAAGGACAGGAACAGGAACACCAATGTCGAATTGACGACGATGGTATAGATGTTCGTGCCACCGATCGAAATGAACTGGGCAAGAAAGACATAGATGATCTCGAGGACCGCAGCCGTCCAAATCGCATTGACCGGCGTGCGCCAGGCCGGGCTGACCTTGGCTAGCGAGGCCGAGCCGACCGGCATGCCACCGTCACGCGAGAAGGCGAAAAGCATGCGCGAGGCAGAGGTGACCGTTGCGAGACCGCAGAGGAACTGCGCGATCAGGATGGCCAGATAGAGCAGCGTCTTAAGCCACGACGGCAAGATCGCGTCCATCGTCGCGAAGAACACGCCCCAGCCCTGCTTGGCGCCGGCCGCCAGATCGGGGATCGCCAATACGATCGCGCATAGCATCACCCAGCCGATCAGCGATGACCAGAGCACGGACGAAACGATCGCCCGCGGAACCGAGTGCGCTGCCTTCAACGTCTCTTCCGAAGTATGCGCCGACGCGTCATAGCCAGTGATGGTGTAAACCGGCAGTAGCAGGCAGAGCAGGAAGAGATACCCCATGGAATCGGACTGCGGGAAAACGCCGCCGCCTGCATCACCCGAATAGTTCGTGAACGTCCACAACCGTGTGATGTCGATCGCAGGAGCAAACATCAGGCAAGCGACGATCAGCACGGCTGTCGTTGCCAGGATCAGGAAGCCGGAGGCGTCCGTCAGCATAGCCGTCAACTTGATGCCGAAATGGTTGAGCAGCGCCTGCAACACGGTGATGAAGGCGACAAACCCGACGATCTCGCCAGGCGTGCCAGTCATGCCGAAGGCTCCGCCGAAAGTGCCGACGAAGAAGAAAGCAGTGCCGATGTTGATCGCGCCGAGCACCGTAATCAGGCCAAGCAGGTTGAGCCAGGCGGTGAGCCAGCCGGTGAAGCGGTTGCCGAGGATCGACGCCCAGTGATAGAGGCCGCCGGCGGTCGGAAACGCCGAGGCGATCTGCGCCATGGCGAGCGCAAAAAATCCGGAAACGGCGCAGCCGACGATCCAGCCGATGCCGGCGCCTGCGCCGCCGATCGACGACGTGGCTTGCGCGAAGGAGTTGATGCCACCCGACAGGATGCAGATAATCGAAAACGAGATGGCGAAATTCGAGAAGCGGCTCATGCTTCTCGACAGTTCCTGGGCATAGCCCATTCCGTGAAGGACCTTCAGATCCTCCTTCTTGTCGACGTCCGAATAGTCTTGCGCTGACATTTTTGTCCCCTTCTGGTTCTTAGTTGGCCGATTGTGCTGACTTTCCCACTGCGCTTGCTCGGGAGCCCCTGGCCGCCTCGGGCTCCAGATCTAGAAAAATGCCTGTGAGCAGGTCCGCCCATTTTCGCTGCCCGGCCTCGCCGGAGATCTCGTCGTTGCGGATTTCGATCATCGCGCAGGGTAGCCCCCGCGGGCGCGCGTGGCGTTCCAGCGTGAAATAAACGCGGTCGGCCGGCGAATAGGGTTCGTTGACGCCGACTGTGACGCCGGCGAGCCGCCGCAGCGCGGCGATAAGCGGCGCCGCGAGCCGGCGGTCCTCGTCGTGGATGATGCCGATATGCCAAGGCCGGTTCATACCCTTGTAGACCGGGGTGAAGGAATGGATTGAAACCAGCCGCGTCTCGAGCCCGCGCGCCAGCCTTTTGTCGATGATGCTCGCGAGCGTGTCATGGAAGGGTTGCCAGGACAGAGCGATGCGCGCGGCGCGCTGCTTTTCCGACAGGCCAGCATTGCCCGGAATGGCGGTGGTCTCGCTGACCGGCGGCACCAGGTCGGGCGCATCCAGTGGCCGGTTGCAGTCGATGACAAGGCGCGAAATGCGGGTCTCGACCAGCGTCGCGTCGAGCGCCTCGGCCATGCGGTGGGCGACTGGCAGCGCGCCGGGGTCCCAGGCGATGTGGCGGGAAAGCTGCTCGGCAGCAAGGCCGAGCGTTCCGAATTCCGGCGGCAGGAAGTTGGAGGCGTGGTCGCAGGTCAGCACGAATGGGCTCGAACCGCCGGGGTTTGTCACCCTCACGGTTTCAGGCAATGCAAGGCTGGCGGGCCGTGCTGTCTCCATTGTCCTGTCGTCCCCGGGAGCGCTGTATCGTATGTTACGTATTTTACCTCATTGCGTCCCTGCGGATGATTTCATACAGTTTGTCGGGCTTTGTCAAACGCGATTTCGGCAAAGCGGCCAGGGTGGGGAAAAGATGATTTCGAGCATCGCCGAACTGATCTCGGACCGCATCGGCACGATGCCGGCGGGCGAGCGCCGCGCAGCGCAAACGCTGATCGCCAACTATCCGCTGATCGGCCTGAAGACGGTCGCCGAGTTCTCAGCTGTCGCCGGCGTCTCCTCGCCGACGATCCTGCGTTTCGTCGCCCGGCTCGGCTTCCAGAACTACCCGGAATTCCAGTCGGCGCTGCAGGACGAACTGGCGGCGCAATTGCAATCGCCGGCATCGCGGACGCTCAATCCGTCGGCGCTGGGCGGCGGCGCGGTATCGCCGATGCTGGAGGCAACGCTCGACAACATGCGCGAGACGTTCCGGCATCTGTCCGACAAACAGCTTGCCGACATCGTCGCAAAGCTTGCCGACCGGCGCGGCAAGACGTTCCTGATCGGCGGCCGCTTCACCGATCCGCTGGCGCGCTACATGGCCGCCCACCTCGCCATCGTCCAGCCCAACGTCTTTCACCTCGCCGGACAGGAAAGCGTCTGGCGCGACCGGCTGATCGACATGGGCAAGCGCGACGTGCTGGTGATCTTCGACATCAGGCGCTACCAGGACAGCCTGGTCCGCTTTGCCGAGACGGCGCATCAGCGCGGCGTGCAGATCGTGCTGTTCACCGACCAGTGGCTGTCGCCGATCGCCCGCTTCGCCCGCCATGTCATCGCCGGGCGCACCGCCGTGCCCTCGGCCTGGGACTCCTCGGCGGCCCTTTTCGTCGTTGCCGAAACCCTGATTGGCGCCGTCACCCGGCAGCTCGAGGCCGACGGCGCCAAACGCATACGCGAGTTGGAAAGCCTGCGGTAGGGCGACGCGGCCTGAACCTCGCCGACGTTCTCACCCGGATCGTCCACGGCCATGCCAACGGCCTAATCGACGAACTCCTGCCGTGAGCCTACGCCATCGGCTGAAAGCAGGCCGTGGGCTGAGAACCGCGGTTACAAGGCGACCCCGTGCCGGGACCCAAACGCAAAACGGCCCGCGTGAAGCGGGCCGTTTTTGATTTGGTTGCGGGGACAGGATTTGAACCTGTGACCTTCAGGTTATGAGCCTGACGAGCTACCGGGCTGCTCCACCCCGCGTCAACTTAACGGCGAATGCCGGCCGGGCAGCCCGGACTTTT
>NZ_RZTI01000225.1:0-4723 GCF_003997275.1 Mesorhizobium sp. M6A.T.Ce.TU.002.03.1.1 | reverse complement strand
CGTCATCGCCTCGACCTGGTCGTGGGTCACGTAGATCATTGTTGTGGCAGGCATCGACTCCTTGAGCTTGGCGATCTCGATGCGGGTGGCGACGCGCAGTGCCGCGTCGAGGTTCGACAGCGGCTCGTCGAACAGGAAGACCTTCGGGTTGCGCACGATGGCGCGGCCGATGGCGACGCGCTGGCGCTGGCCGCCCGACATCGCTTTGGGCAAGCGGTCGAGATATTTGGTCAGCTGCAGGATTTCCGCCGCTTGGCGCACCCGCTTGTCGATCTCGGCCTTGCTCTCCTTGCCGATTTTCATCGAGAACGCCATGTTGTCGTAGACGGTCATGTGCGGATAGAGCGCATAGGACTGGAACACCATGGCGATGCCCCGCTTCGACGGCGGCACGTCGTTGACCACCTCGCCGGCGATCTTGAGCTCCCCGGAGGTGATTTCCTCAAGCCCGGCGATGGACCGCAGCAAGGTCGACTTGCCGCAACCCGAAGGGCCGACGAAGACGATGAACTCGCCCGACTTTATGTCGAGGTCGATACCGTGGAGAATGTTGAGATTGCCGTATGATTTCTTCACTTGCCTTAGCGTGACATCGGCCATGGGTTCCCTCCAGTGAATTGCAAACTCAGTCGATGCGCCCGAACCAGGCGCCGTAGCCGCCGAGGCGGATAGAGCCGGCGCCAGTCTGTCCCGAAAACCCGTGCCCCGGCAAGGGCTGCAGCGAGCGTCCGCCGAGATTGACTTCCGCCGGTCGGCTGCCGAGATTGAAGACGCAGACGATCTGCTCGTTGCCCTCGCGGCGCGTGAAGGCGACCGTATCGCCCTCGCTTTCGATGAAGTCGATATCGCCCTTGGCCAGCGCCGGATGCAAACGGCGGAAGGCGAGAAAGCGCCGGTAGTGTTCAAGCAGCGAGCTGTCGTCGCCCTGCTGCACATCGACCGCTTGCGAAAGGTGCTTGGCGGGCACGGGCAGCCATGGCTTTGCCTTGGAGAAGCCGCCATTGCTGTCGGCGCCATCCCAGACCATCGGCGTGCGGCAGCCGTCACGGCCCTTGAATTCCGGCCAGAAGCGGATGCCGTAGGGGTCCCGCAGATCCTCGAATTGCAATTCCGCTTCGCCAAGACCAAGCTCCTCGCCCTGATAGATGCAGACCGAGCCGCGCAGCGACATCAGCAGCGCCGAGATCACCTTGAGATAGGCGGTCTGGTCGGCTTCGCCGGCCGCCCAGCGCGAGGCAGTGCGCATCACGTCGTGGTTGGAGAACGCCCAGCACGACCAGCCGTCGCTGGCGACCTTGCCGAAGGCTTCCAGCACCGAACGCACCTTGGCCGCGCTGATTTTTTCGGGCGCCAGGAAGTCGAACGAATAACACATGTGCACGCGCTTGCCGCCGGCGGTATAGGCCGCCACCACCTCCAGCCCGCGTTGCGAATCGCCGACTTCGCCGACCGCCGCTGTCGCCGGATATTCGTCGAGCAGGGCGCGGAAGCGCTCGAGGAAGCCGAGGTTTTCGGGGCGGCTCTTGTCGTAGAGGTGATCCTGGTAGTTGTAAGGGTTGACGGAAGGAGCAGTCTGGTCGTTGCGTTCTTCGGGCGGCAGCGGCGGATTGTCCTCCAGGCCCTGGCTGTGGAAATAGAAGTTGATGGTGTCGAGGCGGAAACCGTCGACGCCGCGCTCCAGCCAGAAGCGGGTGACATCGAGCAGCGCGTCCTGGACGGCGCGGCTGTGGAAATTAAGATCGGGCTGCTCGGCCAGAAAATTATGCAGGTAATATTGCTGGCGGCTGGTGTCCCACTGCCAGGCAGAGCCGCCGAAGATTGACAGCCAGTTGTTGGGTGGCGTGCCGTCGGGCTTGGCGTCGGCCCAGACATACCAGTCTGCCTTGGGATTGGTGCGGCTCGAGCGGCTTTCCCTAAACCACGGATGGATGTCGGCCGTATGCGACAGCACCTCGTCGATCATCACCTTGAGCCCGAGCCTGTGCGACTCGGCGGTCAAGGCATCGAAATCGGCCAGCGTGCCGAACATCGGATCGACGTCGCAATAGTCGGACACGTCGTAGCCGAAATCCTTCATCGGCGACTTGAAGAACGGCGAGATCCAGATGGCATCGACGCCGAGCGCAGCGATATAGGGGAGCCTGGCGATGATGCCCCTGAGGTCGCCGATGCCGTCGCCGTTCGAATCCTGATAGCTGCGCGGATAGATCTGGTAGACCACGGCACCGCGCCACCAGTCGCGGCCGACGGCGAGGTCGGGGCTCAACGTCGCTTTCACAGCGGATTGCATGATCTCAACCACCTTTCACTGAGCCGGCGAGCAGCCCGCGGACGAAATAGCGCTGCAGCGAGAAGAACACGATCAGCGGCACGACAATGGTGATGAAAGCCGATGTCGTCAGGATCTCCCAGTCGCCGCCGCGCGAGCCGAGCAACGCATTGAGCTTGGCGGTCAGCACGATCTGGTCGCCCTCAGTGCCGAGGAAAACCATCGCAACCAGCAGGTCGTTCCACACCCACAGAAACTGGAAGATGGCGAAGGAGGCCAGCACCGGGAACGACAGCGGCAGCACGATCTTGACGAAGATCTCGAAATCGCTGGCGCCGTCGATGCGCGCCGATTCCATGATTTCGCGCGGCAGGCCGGCAATGTAGCTTCTCAGGAGATAGATAGCGAAAGGCAGACCGAAGCCGGTATGCGCCAGCCAGATGCCGAGATAGGTTTTCGACGGCACGCCGAAGAAGCTGCCGACGCCGTTGTAGAGCTTCAGCAGCGGGATCAGCGACATTTGCAGCGGCACGACCAGGAGGCCGATGATAACCGCGATGAGCAATGCCCGGCCGGGAAAGCGCATCCAGGCCAGCGCATAGGCCGCGAACGCCGCGATCAGGATCGGGATGACAGTCGCCGGGATGGTGACGGTCAGCGAATTCATGAACGAGCGGCCGATGCCCTCCGAAAACAGCACCGTATTGTAATTGTCGGTGGTGAACTTCGGCGGCGCCGACGAGGCGTAGTAGACGCGCTGGCCGCGCTTGCCCTCGAAGGGCTTCGTTGAGGTCATGACGAAACTGCCGTCGGCGTTGAGCTGCAAGGTCTCGCCGTCGCCGAGATCGGCTGTCGTGCCGGCGGGATATTGCGTCGGCGCCGCCGACTTGACGCCGAAGGCGCTGATGTCGCGGGCCGCATCCTCGCCGAAGATGTTGCCCTCGAGGACGAACTTGCCGTCCTTCTCGACTTGCGCCGAGGCGGGTGGCAGCCGGCCCGCTTCAGTCTGGGTGGAACTGGCAAACGAGTTCCACCAGCCCGAGGCGATGATCTGATCCTTGTCGCGCAGCGACGAGACGAGAATGCCGAGGGTCGGGATGGTCCAGATCGCGACGAAGATGAAGACGGCGATATGGACGCCGAAACGGCTGGCAAAAGACTTTCCGGTCGCCACGGCCATCTCAATGTCCTCCCGTCTCTTTGTTCGCCTGGCGGATGTTCCAGACCATGATCGGAATGACCGCGATCATGATGATGATGGCGATGGTCGCGCCACGGCCGAAATCACCGCCGCCGCGGAACATCCAGTCGAACATCAGATTGGCCAGCACCTGGCTGTTCCATTGGCCGTTGGTCATGGTCAGCACGATGTCGAACACCTTCAGCACCAGGATGGTGATGGTGGTCCAGACGACGGCGATCGTGCCCCAGATCTGCGGCACCATGATCTTCCAGAAGATCTGGAACGGATTGGCGCCGTCGATGACGGCCGCTTCCAGCGTCTCTTCGGGAATCCCCCGCAAGGCTGAGGACAGGATGACCATGGCAAAGCCGGTCTGGATCCAGATCAGGATGATCATCAGGAAGAAATTGTTCCAGAACGGCAGCGATATCCAGACCTGCGGCTGGCCGCCGAAATACTGGATGATGGCGTTGAGCAAGCCGATCTGCGTCTGGCCGGCGCCTCTATACTCATAGATGAATTTCCAGATGACGCTGGCGCCGACAAAGGAGATGGCCAGCGGCAGGAAGATGAGGCTCTTGGCGATGGTGCCCCACCAGATCTTGTCGGTGAGGACGGCGATGATCAGCCCGAGGAAGGTGCAGGCGGCAGGCACGACCGCCAGCCAGATGATGTTGTTGAGGATGGAGGTGCGGAACTCGCGGTCGCCGAACGCCCATTCATAATTGGCGAAGCCGACGAAATTGGCGCCGCCGCGATCGAGGAACGACAGCCTGAGCGTTTCCACGACCGGGTAGATCAAATAGATGGTGAGGATGATCATGGCCGGGCCGACGAACAGCCACGGCCGGATCATCCCCTGCCGGCGCAAATTGTCGATGGCCGCAGCACCTGCGACGCCGCGCGACGGGAAGATGATGTCCACCAGCTTGTTGGCGCCCCAGAAATAGGCGACGCAGCCGCCGACGCCGACGATGATGACAAATATGGCCGAGAAAATCTGAGCCGCCACGGGTCCCTCCCTCTGCGCATGATCCGCCAGTCGAGAATGGCTTTGGCGACGGGATCATGGGCCGATTCAGTTGTTGAGAGCGATCGAACGCAAACCGGTTTCCACCATTGCTGATCGCACTCCAAGCTGGAATGTCGTTGTACTCGTGACAATCGGTGCGGCGCGGGCCGCCGGTCGGATCCGGGCCATTGAGGCCCGGATCCAGGATCGGTCGTCCGCACGTTCAGCCGGGGACGCCTACTTGATCGCGTCCCAGCTC
>NZ_RZTI01000224.1:0-4755 GCF_003997275.1 Mesorhizobium sp. M6A.T.Ce.TU.002.03.1.1 | reverse complement strand
ACTTGCCACTGGTCACCATCGATCCGGCCGACGCCAAGGACCATGACGACGCGGTATTCGCCACGCCGGACACGGACGAAAAGAACCCTGGTGGCGTGGTCGTCACCGTGGCGATTGCAGATGTCGCCGCCTATATCCGCTATGGCACTGCGCTCGATCGCGAGGCGCTGAAGCGCGGCAATTCGGTCTATTTCCCCGATCGCGTCGTGCCGATGCTGCCGGAGCGCATCTCCAACGACCTTTGTTCGCTGCGCGAAGGCCAGGATCGTCCGGCGCTGGCAGTCCGCATGACCTTCGCGGCCGACGGCCGCAAGCTCAGGCATTCGTTCCACCGCATCATGATGAAATCGGCGGCGAAACTCGCCTATCCCCAAGCGCAGGCCGCGATCGACGGCGTGCGGGACGACAAGACCGGCCCGATCCTCGACACGGTGCTGAAGCCGCTCTGGGATGCCTACGCCGTCGTGAAGCGCGGCCGTGACACGCGCCAGCCGCTCGAGCTCGACCTGCCGGAGCGGAAAATTCTGCTCAAGGAGGACGGCACCGTCGATCGGGTCGTCGTGCCGGAGCGGCTCGACGCGCACAAGCTGATCGAAGAGTTCATGATCCAGGCCAATGTCGCGGCCGCCGAGACGCTGGAGGCGAAACGACAGGCGCTGGTCTACCGCATCCATGACGCGCCTTCGCTCGCCAAGCAGGAATCGCTGCGTGAGTTCCTGCAGACGCTAGGCCTGTCGTTGGCGCGCGGTGCGCAGATGCGGCCGAATCAGTTCAACGGCATCCTGGATCGCGTCCGCGGCGCCGACCATGAGGGGCTGGTCAACGAGGTGGTGCTGCGCACGCAGATGCAGGCCGAATATTCGCCCAGCAACATCGGCCATTTCGGCCTCAATCTGAAGCGCTACGCGCATTTCACCTCGCCGATCCGCAGATATGCCGACCTGATCGTGCACCGTGGGCTGATTGCCGCACTCGGCTTCGGTGCGGGCGGACTGACGCAGGACGAGGCGGAGCGGTTGGAAGAGGTTTCTGCGCTGATCTCGGCCACCGAGCGCCGTGCCATGGCCGCCGAGCGCGACACGGTCGACCGGCTGATCGCCGCCTATCTGGCCGAGCGTGTCGACGAGCGTTTCGATGCACGCATTTCGGGCGTCACCAAATCGGGACTATTTGTCCAATTGCCGCAGTATGGCGCAGATGGTTTCATCCCGGTGTCAAGTCTGGACGGCGATTACTATATCTACGACGAAACTGCCCGATCGCTTTTCGGAGAACGCACCGGCAAGGGCTATCAGCTTGCCGACCGCGTCGAGGTTCGCCTGATCGAGGTGGCGCCTATGGCCGGCGCGATGCGTTTCGAGATGCTGACCGACCCAAAGCCGCTGCCCGGCTCCAAACGGTCGTTTCACAAGACCAAAGGCCGCGCCCGCGCGTCGCAATCGCGTCCAGGCTCACGCGGCAGGAGACGGTAATGCCAAGCGATCTGAAAATGAACCAACAGGTTTTCGGCGGCGAACATCACTCGGGCCGGGTCGCCCGTCCGCTATGGACGGCGATGAAGCGCGGCGCGCTTGGCCGCTGCCCGCATTGCGGCGAGGGAAAGCTGTTCCGCGCTTTCGTCAAGACTGTCGACAAGTGCGATCATTGCGGCGAGGAGCTTCATCACCATCGCGCCGACGACCTGCCGGCCTATCTGGTGGTGGTCATCGTCGGCCACATCGTGCTCGGCGCCTTCATGGGCGTCGAAGCGACCTCCACCTTGTCCACCTGGCAGCACATCGCCATCTGGGTGCCGCTGACCATCCTCATGGCGGTCGTCTTGCTGCAGCCGGTCAAGGGCGCCGTCATCGGCCTGCAATGGGCGTTCTATATGCATGGCTTCGGCGGGGAAAAAGATCTGATCGAGTCGCATCCCGAGGCTTGAAACCGAGGCTGGCGCAATCGGCATGGCTGGACGCCACTTTCGCATCGGAGAAGATTCCGCTAGGTCGTGCGCATGGACGGTATGACCAGGGTGGAAGTCGACAAGGTCGAGCGGATCGCGCTCGACGCCAAGCCTATACGGCCGCGCGACGCCGCGACGTTGATCCTGCTCGACCGCAAGGGCGGCGAGTTTCTGGTGCTGATGGGCCGGCGCCACGCCCGTCACGCCTTCATGCCTGGGAAATTCGTCTTTCCCGGCGGCCGTACCGATCCGGCCGACAGCCGAATTCCCGTCGCCACCGCGCTGCACCCTGAGGAACAGGCGAGGCTGACCGCCGGCGTTGGCCGCATCAGCCCGGCCCGCGCCCGCGCCATCGCCCTGTCGGCGATCCGCGAGACCTATGAGGAGGCTGGCCTGTTGATCGGTCGGAAAGGCGCCTTCGCGACGAGCAGGCGCGATTGGCAGGGTTTTGCCGAGCACGGCGTAAGACCGTCGCTGGCAGAGCTGCGTTTCATCGCGCGTGCCATCACCCCGCCAAACAGGGTGCGGCGCTTCGATACGCGCTTCTTCAGCGCCTGGCGCGAAGATGTCGCCGTGGAGCTGCCGGACGGCGGTCCGACCAACGAGTTGGAGGAGCTGGTCTGGCTGCCGCTCGCCAAGGCCAGACAGGCCGATATTCCCGACATCACCAGGGCTATCCTGGAGGAGCTGGAAAAGCGGCTCGTCGATGATCCGCTGCTGCGCCCCGGTGGTTCCGTCCCGTTCTACCGGCTTGTCCGCAATCGCTTCGCCCGCGAAATTCTGTAAAGCATAGAGCATTCAAATCCATGACGGTCGATACCCAGCAAGAGGTCGAAGAACGCGTACATTGGCTGCCGATGATCGCGGCGATCTCGTCGATCAGCGTCGTCGGCATTGCCATCGGCCTCGGCATGCCGCTGCTCAGCGTCATCCTCGAAACGCGCGGCCATTCGGCGTCGATGATCGGCTTCAACACCGCTGTCGCCGGGTTCGCCTCGATCGCTGGCGCACCGCTCGCCACCCCGCTCGCCATGCGATTCGGCGTCGCCTGGACGATGCTGGCCATGATCGCCACGGGAGTGCTGGCCTTTGTCGGCTTCCATTTCGCGCCGGACTTCTGGATGTGGTTCCCGCTGCGCATCCTGCTGCACATTGCGCTGACGGTGCTGTTCATCCTGTCGGAATTCTGGATCAGCACATCGGCGCCGCCGCACCGGCGCGGCCTGGTCCTCGGCATCTACGCCACGGTATTGTCGCTCGGCTTTGCCGCCGGGCCGTGGCTTTTTGCCCATCTCGGCAGCACCGGCTTCCTGCCCTTCGGCGTCATCATGGCGCTGGTGACGCTGGCCGCCATTCCGGTTCTGGCCGCCCGCAACGAGAGCCCGACGATCGTCTCCAATGGCGAAACCAGCAACTTCCTGCGCTACATCTGGCTGGTGCCGACGGCGACCGCCGCGGTGCTGGTGTTCGGCGCGGTCGAGACCGGCGGCTTTGCGCTGTTCCCCATCTATGGCAGCCGCATCGGCTACTCCGAGGCCGACGCCGCACTTCTGCTCACCATGATCGGCCTCGGCAACGTGCTGTTGCAGATCCCGCTCGGCATGATCAGCGACCGTGTCAGCGACCGCCGTTATCTGCTTCTGGCTTGTGCAACCATTGGGCTTGCCGGCACCATCTTCATGCCCCACTTCGCGCAGAACTGGCACCTGATGGCTGCGCTTCTGTTCGTCTGGGGCGGCGTGGTCGCGGCGATGTACACGATCGGCCTGGCCCATCTCGGCTCGCAGCTTTCCGGCCACGAACTGGCCTCCGCCAACGCTGCCTTCGTGCTCTGCTACGGTGTTGGCATGGTGCTCGGCCCGCAGGCGATCGGCATCGGCATGGACGTTTTCGGTCCCTCGGGCTTCGGCTGGGCGCTCGGCATGTTCTTCGCCTTCTATATCGCGCTGGTCGGCGCCAGGCTGGTCCGAAAAATCCTTTAGAAAGACCGATCGATGCCTCGTGTCGCGCGAGGCTGCTGACATAACCGTGTCAGCAGCACCCGGATAGATTGTCAGCAACACGCCACCAGATTGAGGATGCCATCATGATCGACTCCGGGTTTGAAACGACATCGGTACGGATGGAATTGCTGCTGCTTGTGACCTTTCAATCGCCGGCCTCCGATGTCGACCGCATCATGGAAGCGGTGGTCGCGATCGCGCCGCTCACCATGGGCAAGTACGACAGCAATGCCTACCAGTCGGCGCACGGCATCGAGCGCTACCGGCCACTCGAAGGCGCGGCCGCCGGCGCCGAGACGGAATTGCGCAGACGGCCGGGCACGGTGGAAGTGTCGTTCGAGCTGCCCGACGACCAGGCGCTGGCCGCCCGCATTGTCGAAGCGATTTTCCAGGTCCACAGCTATCAGGAGCCGGTGATCCGCATTCAGCCGATCCTTGCCAGCCGTTCCAAGGGGTTGGACGACCGCTCCAACCCGAACCGCTGGTGGAACGCCACGGGAGACTGGAAGAAGGTGGCTCCGCCGGTTAGGGAAGACGCATAGAAACGGACCGCGGCCTTCCCTTCTCCCCTTGTGGGAGAAGGTGGCCGAGCGAAGCTCGGTCGGATGAGGGGTGCTCCAGCTTGGCGCTGCCGGCACTCCGTCCAGCACCCCTCAACCGTCTTGGCGCTGCGCGCCAATCCACCTTCTCCCACAAGGAGACCTTTGCACAGAAGCCGAACGGTGATTCTGTGGTGAAGGTTGGAGCAGGGAGATTCGGGATGGCGGATCGTGTTTTGGGTCAGTTGAGTCTGGCGGACGGTCTGGC
>NZ_RZTI01000223.1:0-5061 GCF_003997275.1 Mesorhizobium sp. M6A.T.Ce.TU.002.03.1.1 | reverse complement strand
GCGGCCGGGTTTTCGATGTTGTATTGCCGCACCGGGTCGCGCCCGCCGATCGTCACCGTCGGGCAGATGCGCAAGGACGCCTCACGGTCGCGATCGGCAAGCCAGGTGTAGGACGAGCTCCAGCTATGCGGCTTCAGCCGGTAGTAGGATGACACGCTCGCCGCCGTCATCGCGGTGATACCAGGCAGATGGCGAAGCACCCCGGCACAGAAGGCGCCGGCCTGGCTGGAAAGACCGCCCGGTCGTGCTGGATCGTAGGTCGCCGGCTTGCCGGCCGCATCGATGAAGCTGAAATGGATGTGGAGGCCGTTGCCGACGGCGTCGGGAGCCGCTTTCGGCGTGAAGCTGGCGCGCCAGCCGGCATTGCGCGCGACTTCGCGGGTGATTTCCCGGATGGCGACGGCGCGGTCGGCCGCCGCGAGCGCATCGGCCGGCTCGTGCGTCACCTCGAACTGCTCGTTGCCGAACTCGGCGATCACGACTTCTGGCGCGACGCCGGCTTCCTCCAGCGCCGCCATCAGATTGGGCGCGAAGGGGTCGGTCCGCCGCAGCGCCTGGAACGACAGCGAATGCCCCGGCACAAAGTCGCCCTCGATATGAAATTCATGTTCGAAGGCGGCGATGACGGAAAGCCCGGTTGCCGCCTTCAACTCCGCCAGCGCGTCCCTGAGCATGGTGCGTGTGCAGCCGACCCACGGGCTGCCGTCGAGTTCGACGATGTTGCCGGCGATCATGTCGAAGGCTGTCGCCGATCCGGTCAGCACTGTCCGAAAACGGGCGTTGAGGTCAGGCACCAGCCGCACATCGCCGGAGGAGCCCCAGGGATTGGGATCGACGATGGAATTGAACGGCGTCAGCGACAGATTGGCCTGCAGCCAGCCGACGCCGGTGGCGGCGATCTTCTGCAGCTTGCTTTCGACGACCGAGCGGCCGCGCGTGATGGCGGAGAGATCGGTGGTGACGACGGCAACGAGCGGTTCGACGGTCGATGTCATGCAGCTTTTCCCAAGGCTTCGAAGCGGGCGGCTATGGTGGCGGTATCAGTGACCCAGCAATAGCCGCCAAACGCCTTGAGGGCACCATCATGGCGCTCCTGCGTGGCGGCCGCGCAGGCATCCGACACGCAGGTGACGAGGTAGCCGCGATCGGCGGCGTCGCGCACCGCCATGTCGACGCACTGGTCGGTCATGATGCCGGCAACGATCAGGTAACGCACGCCGAGGTTCTTCAAGACATAATCGATGTTGGTCGAGTTGAAGACGCCAGACGACGTCTTCGGCAGCATGATCTCGTCGCCGACCGGCGCCAGCGACGACACCGGCAGGCCTTCCGGCCGGCTGGGCGCGATATGGATCGGCGTCAGCTTGTGGTCGAGCGAGCAGTCGCGGCCGTCTTCCGTCAGGCTCTGGATGATGGTGTGGATCACTTCGACGCCATTGGCGCGGGCCGCCGCCAGCAGGCGCTCCTGGTTGGGGATCGTCTGCGACGCCGTCTGTCGATAGAAATAGTGGTCGGGGCCGCGCTCCGGATGCGCCGGATCGGCGCCGGGCTCCAGCCAAACACGTTGCATGTCGACCAGAAGCAGCGCGGTTTCGCCGGCCCGGAAGGGCTCGTTTCGTTTTGGCAATGCCTGCGTCATGCTTTCTGGTCCTGCTTCACTGATTTGGATTGGACTGATTTAGGTTGGGCTGATTTGGGCCCGGGCATCCTGCGTGTCCCGGTTTCTTCGGGGCCGGCACTGTCGAGGGTCACGGCATTCGCATGCCGCACCTCCTCCAACTTTTCGATGCGTTCGCGGGCGCCATCGCTTAGCGTGGACACGATATGGGCGACCAGCGCCTCCATCTGCGCAATCGCCGGCGCCAGCGTGTCGTATGGGGAGGCGACTTCCAGCGGGCTGACGATGGTGACCTCGGCGAGATCGGCGATCGGCGACAGCCATTGATCGGTGAACAGCACGATGCGCACGTCGCGCGCCGCCGCCTGCCGGGTGTAGTCGATGACGTCGAACTGGTAGCGGCGATAATCGAAAACGACCAGCACGTCGCGGCGGCCAAGATCGGCCAGCGTGTCGAAGGCCTGTGCCGACAACGTGCCGAGGTCGCGCACACCCGGCCTGAATTGCAGCATGTAGCCGGCGAACATGCTGGCGATATGGCGGCTGAAACGGCCGCCGAGCATGACCGCCTCGCCCTTGGCTTCCATCAGCAAACGGGCGGCGCGCTCGTAACTCTGCAACGGCGTCAGGCTGACCGATTTCTCGAGCGCAGCACCGACCGAGCCGAGATAGGCGAGGATGGCGCTATCTTCCGCGCCTGTCGGCCGCTTGGCTTCCATCATAAGCAGGGGTGAATGCAGCCTGGCCTCGACTTCGGCCAGAAGCTTCGCCTGGAAGTCCGGAAAGCCATCATAGCCGAGCTTCACCACCAGCCTGACCACGGTCGGGTCGCTGACGCCGGCACGCCGGGCCAGTGACGAAGCGGTGCCGAGGCCGGAGGTCGGATAGTCGGTCAGAAGCAGCCGGACGATCTTTTCCTCCGACGGCGTCAGCGCAAAATCCCCGCGCATCAGAACATCGCGTATCGACATTGGCCTCCCCAAAATCGGTGTTGGGCTTACCTGCCTCGTTGTGTCGAGTTTATTACAGAGATTTTAATTTCGGTCAACAATGAAGAGATATTGACATAACCGGACGACTGGTCTTAGCTTTGTCGGAAAGCAGCCAAGAGACTGTGGGGAACAGCCATGCGGACTGGAAGCGACGTCATCGTCGTCGGCGCGGGTATCGTTGGATCGAGCGCGACCTATCATCTGGCCGCGTCCGGTGTCGAGGTGACGCTTGTCGAGCAGACGCACCCCGCCGGCGGGCCGTCCGGCAAGTCCTCGGCGCTGCTGCATGCCTTCTATTTGATGCCGGAACTGTCGCAGCTTGCCATTCGTGGCCGCGAGATCCTTGTGTCCTTGCCGGAGATATCAGGCGAGGGCTCCTTCGTCACCGAGATCGGCATGATGTGGGTCTGCGGCAACGACAATGAAGCGAGCTGGAAGGCCGCCGCCGAACGCATTCGCGGCGAGGGCGCATTGATCGAGACGCTGTCGCCACAGGCCTTCGCCAATGCCGCGCCCGGCTTTGCGCTGAACAATGTGGCGCTGGCGCTATGGGAGCCCGAGTACGGCTATGCCGACGCCTTCGGCGCAACCAATGCAATTGCCCGCGCCGCCAAGGCACGCGGTGCCAGGATCATGCAGAACAGCCTCGTCGAACGGCTTGTGAAAGAGGGCGACCGCATCAGCGGCGTCGCGCTCGCCGATGGAACGGTGCTGAAGGCCGATGCCGTGGTGCTCGCCGCCGGGCCATGGACGCGCCGGCTGCTGGCGACGGTCGGCCTCGATCTGCCTCTGCATGTCGAGCGCCACCCGATGGCCGTGCTCGACGCCGCCGGCAAGGCGCGCCAGGTCATGCCTTTCGCTTGGTGCGACGACATCTCCTGTAACTATGCGCGGCCCGACAATGACGGCGTCATTCTTGCCGGCACCTGGGCCGGCGGCGGCACCGGCTTGCGTCATGAGCACGCAGGCCGTCCGCGTTTCGTCGATAACCCCGACGACTACATGGAAGGCGTCGAGGAATCAGAATCGGTCGAGATCCTCGAGACCTTCGCGACGCGCGTGCCGGCGATGGCCGATCTTGGCATCCGCCCCGGCTATGCCGGGCTTTACGACATGAGCCCCGACGACCTGCCGGTGATCGGCGCCATGCCTGGCATCGACGGACTTTTCGTTTCGGCCGGCTCCTCGGGCCACGGCTTCAAGACCGGCCCGGCGGTCGGCGAAGCGGTGGCAAGACTGGTCACCGAAGGCGCCCAGCCGATCCTGGCACCGTTTTCGCCCAGCCGCTTCAAGGCCGCCTGATGGCGTCGGCGGCGATGAGCGAGGGCAGGGCGCGGTCGTTGATGCCGGCCGCGTTTCGCAACGCCTCAGCCGATGCGCTTTGCATGGTGGCGGTGCTGCTGCTGGCGGGGCTCATTGTCTTCTTCTTCGGCGGCGCCGCCATGCAGCGCGTCGTCACCTATGCCGCGATCATGCTGACGGCGGTGCTCGGGCTGCAGATATTCTCCGGCAACAGCGGCATCGTCTCCTTCGGCCACGCCGCCTTTGTCGGTCTCGGCGCCTATGCCACCGGCATCCTGACCATGCCGGCGGCGCTGCAGCGCACCGCGTTGCGCGACCTGCCGCAGTTTCTCGCTGGCTATGAACTCTCCTTCTTCGCCGCGCTCGCCGTCGTGCTGATCCTTGCGATCGTCATCGGCCTGCTGACCGGCACGCCTCTGCTCAGGCTGTCCGGATCGAGCGCTTCCATCGCCACGCTCGCCATGCTGATCATCGTCTACACGCTACTGGTTGCCGGACGCGAGATCACCCGCGGCAGCCAGCCCTTTTACGGCGTGCCGCGCGAGGTCGGTCTGTGGACCGCTATCGGCGTCGCTTCGGTGGCGCTGGTCGTGGCGAGGCTGTTCCGCGAGACTGCCTTCGGCCTTGCCACCCGCGCCGCCGCCAATGACGAGCGCGGTGCCGCCGCCGTCGGCGTCGATCAGCGCACCTCGCGGCTGGCCGCTTGGGTGGTGGGCGCGGTCGCCGCCATGGCCGCGGGCGCCATGATGGCGCAGTTCCTTGGCGCCTTTTCGCCGCGCGACTTCTATTTCGACCTCGGCTTCACCTTGCTGGCCATGCTGATCGTCGGTGGCATGAGCTCCTCGCTCGGCGCCTTTGCCGGCGTCGTCGTCACCATCGTCGTTATCGAGGTGGTGCGTCGCTTCGAAGGCGGCGGCGAGGTGTTCGGCCTGCATCTGCCGGTGCTGTTCGGCCTGACCCAGGGCGTGCTCGCCATCGCCATGATCCTGGTCATCTGGCGGCGGCCGACTGGCCTGTTCGGCGAGCGCGAATTGAACCTTTTGCGCCGGCCCGCCCGCCAAGTCGCGACTATCCCGGCTGCGCCGCTGCTGCATGCCGAGCGCGACCGGCTCACCGCCGATCATCTGTCGCGGCGCTATGCCGGCGTCG
>NZ_RZTI01000222.1:0-5132 GCF_003997275.1 Mesorhizobium sp. M6A.T.Ce.TU.002.03.1.1 | reverse complement strand
GGTCTGGCAGGTCGGAAAGTACTTCATCGTCTGGTGGCCGAGCAGCATGTCGCGGTCCGGGCGCCCGCCAAAACGATAATCCGAGCCTGCGATCCGAACCCTTCTGGAACCAGTTCCAGAAATAGCCCCAGAAATAGTCAATGACCGGCTGTTGACTCTTCCGCTGCGGAAGCTCTTTAATTGCTGCGCTGCACAATGGGGTTGGGCTGATGGCGGTTCGTATCAAGTTGCCGGGCGGCACCTTGAAGCTGAAGGTGTATCGGGAATTGCGCGAGCGCGAGCGCGCCCGCCGCGTGCCGGTTCTGAAGATGGGCTCGCTGTATTTTACCTGGTGGTCGAGCCGCCAGCGTCCTTTGAACGACCAGCCGGGTGCACCGGACGATCCTGACCGGCCCCAGGCAATGCGTTGACGACCTGGACCATCATCGGGCGCCTGCGCTCAAATCCTTCCGGAAATAGTCAAAGAACTCGCCTATCGGCTGTTGACTCTTCCCTGGGGGAAGTTCTCTAATTGCTGCATTGCACATCATCGTTGCGTTGCACGGCGGGAGTTGAACCGATGGCAGTGCGTATCAAATTGCCGGGCGGCACCCTGAAGATGAAAGTTTATCGCGAATTGCGGGTGCGCGAACGCGAGCGCCGCGTGCCGGTCATGAAGATAGGTTCGCTGTATTTTATCTGGTGGTCGAACAGCCAGCCTCACAATAAGCCGCAAGACAACCATCAATAGCTGTTGCGCCATTCGCCTGCGTATTTAGCGCCGCTACGGCCTCGGCGCCGTTGATAAAGTTACCGGACCACTCATCCGGTATAGCCCAGCCGATCCGGCGTCACCCGCTACGTTCTTTCCAGAACGTTCCGTTGGATTTTTGCGCCTGGCGACTACGCAGGGGGCTCTTCTTCGGAGCGAGAGAATTCTCTTCGGCAATTTTGAAGGGCGTCTCGATCAGAGTCGCGATCGATATGCAAGTCCGTGCGAATGGCGAACGCCAACTGCGCAGGCTCTCCAATCAGAGACACTGTTAAGCCAAACGTATTAGAGCGTGAACGCGGGACTATCGCGCTTGCAAAGCGCCGCCGCTTGCCGCAAATAGCGGCAGAAACGTGGGCAGCCTAATGATAGTGATGCGTACTGACCAGCCGGTAGCACAAAGCCTCAAGCGCTTTTCGGCCCATTTCCGATTCTTCGCGGGATCGCAGCTTATCGCCGAAAGGTTGCCGAAATCGCGTTTCGGGCGAAACTGAGATGCCGTTCGTTCCACGGTTCATGTATCGCCTAGCTGGCATCAACGCCGGCGCCGGCGCGAAGATGAGTATCCAAAGCATTCGCACCGCACGGCGCGGCCATCATGCGATCGGCGAGGAATGTATCCTCCACTGCGCTTTTTCCTTTGACCGGCCCGACGCAAAGATCACCGTCGGCCAGCGCAGCTACATCGGCAAGAGCCACCTCGTCGCGGCCGAGCGCATCGAAATCGGTAATGACGTGATCATAAGCTGGGGCACCACGGTCGTAGATCACAACTCGCATGCGACAGGATGGCAGAATCGGAAGGCCGATGTCGCCGACTGGCATCAGGGAAAGAAGGACTGGTCGAACATCACCATCGCGCCGGTGAGAATTGAAGACAACGTCTTTATTGGCTTCAACACCGTTATTCTGAAAGGTGTGACGATCGGCAAGGGCGCAGTCGTCGGCGCCGGATCGGTAGTAACAAAAGATGTGGCGCCCTTCACCATGGTTGGCGGCAACCCTGCCAGGCAAATCGGCGACCCAGTGGCTCGATCAGTGGCTTGAGCACAGAGCTCCGGCCATGTAAGCGACACTGCGCATTGCGGCTTTAGGCGCAATTTTCAGGAACTCTGTCCGCACCTTGTACTTCAGCCATCCTTTTGTACGACCTGCCAAGTGTTGCTCATAGGCGAGATCATGAGGAAAGACTTTAAGCCGCTCGACCGCCAGTCCGGAGGTCTTGAGCAGGTTTTCGAATGATAGGGTGGTATAGAAGTTGATATGCCCATACGGCCCCGACATGCGGATGGCGCGGTCTAGCCTTCGCGTATGCTCCAGTGGGACCTCGATATAGAGCTTTTTGCAGACCCTCGCCGCCTCTGCCAAGAACAAACGTTCGTGTTCGACGTGCTCGACGACGTGGATCGCCAACCCCAGATCGAACGACTTGTCGGAGTGCGGAATGTGGTAGCCGTCAAAAACATCGAGGCTCTTCAGACTAGGGATTTTCCGTGCCTTGATGGCCTCAATACCCGAGGTCGAAATCTCGACCGCTCCGAGTGTCTTTGCCAGATTTCGCTTGTTGAGTTTGTCCAGCACAGCTCCTTCACCGGCCCCAATATCAAGGATCTTTTCGAAGGTCTTCCCCTGGAGGATCGCTTCGATATGACCGACTGACTGCTGCGAAGCAATTTCGCGTTTCGCAGCTACTTTGCCATCTGCGTAGTAATCATCATAGATCGCTATAATGCTGCCGGCGTCCGCCATCGACAAATCCTCCTAAGGATCGCCCCCGCCAACCCGACCGTGCCATAGCGCGCGAACCGCGTCCAGTACGGACTAGGAGCCACCAAGCCACATTTCGACGAGACCTTCGGCATCGTCCTTAGGCATTGTGATTTCTCGACAATGAGTCGGGTCACTGGGCTTGGTAATCAGAATTTTCTTGCCGACGATCACCCATTCCTCACCTTCTTCGAGCGTCGCGATCACTTTACCCTTGCGTCGAATTGCGAGTGGCATCGGCTATCCCCTCTCCGCGACGTATTCGACGAAGCGCAGCGCGTTGCCGTAGTGGCCGGCATCGTTGTAGTGCAGGCCCTCTTGATAGACTCCTGAATTGATGTAATCGAACCCGTCGATCGGGATCGTCAGCACATTTCGCGACCGGTAGGTTTGGCGAATCGCGCCAAGCGCTGCATCGTAGGTTCGGCCACCCGTATAGCTGCCGTTCCACGAAGATGATGGCCGCGTCGGCGGCATGACAACGATGCGGGGCGCCGAGGCCGCTTCCAAAGTGTTGATGATCGAAGTGATGTTAGCCGAAATCGTAGCCGGCGGCGTGCCGAAACTATCGTTGATGCCCAGGGCGAGGACAGGCACAATCTTGCCGCCAGCATAGCCGCATTGAGCGATGGTCGAGGCAAGGCGCGGCGCGTTGAAGGACGCGAAGGTATAACTTCCGTGCGCGGCGCGCAACGTGCGCAGGCGCGGGCGCGAGCCGGCCGCCTTGATGCCGAGCCGGATAACCCCCGTGATCTCCACAGGTCCGCCTACGGCCGTGAGCGTATAATTCCCGCTCGCAGCCTGCCCTGTCAGGGACGGGCCGGAATATTGATCGAGCGCCAGGGCGCCGGCAGCGTTCACAATCTTGTAGGCTGCGTCGCCGTTAAAGGCGAAGGCGAGCGAACCTTGACCGGCGTCCTGGGTGTAGTGGACGTCGACCTGTTCATAAGCTCCTGTGAACGCCAGGGACGCGCCATCCGCAAGGATGATGCTTTCGCCGAGCGGCCCACGCGTTCCCGTCGAGACGATTCCGCTGGTCGTAACGCCATAGAAATCCGGGGTGTACGTGGAGCTTGGCCGGAGCGCCGTCATCCCCGGTTCATCGGCCGCGATGCCGAGGTTGGCGAAGCGGGTAACGAGATTGAACCAGTGCGCCGGGCCGTTGCTGGCCAGCGCCCAATGACCAATGCTATCGGCGATCAGGCAGAGCACATCATTGTTAGCGATATGCTCCGCCATCTTAGTGCGGAAGCCGTCATAGAGGTTGTAAAGTGATGGCTTAGGCGAAATGAAGAACCTCTCGCCGTTCACTATAGGCTTGCCCGGTCCATTGAACCCGTTTCCGGACGCAGGCATGGCCGTCAAGGCGAAACTGCCGGGCGGCACATAGGGATATGGATGCGCGGCCGCAGCGGCGGCAAAAATTGCTGTCGCATCAACGACACCATTTGGGTCGGCGTCCGCCAGCAGAGCCAGCCCCGTGTTCTCCCCTCCGCCGGTCAGAGCCCGTGAGACGTCGGCAATAAGCCCAGTCTTGATCGTGAAAGCCACCTCATAGCGGTGCTGGGTGGATGAGGCCACCGTCGCGCCGTTCGACAGCGCGCCGGCCCTGATCCATACGGGGATGCCCTGCGGATTGACGCTGTTTTGAAACTTGTAACCGCCGCCGCTGATCGCCGGATACTGCCCCGCTGCAATCGGGATGCTGAGAGGGATTTTGCTCATACCATTGGCCAGCGTGATCTGATGGGTGCTGATCACGTCGACGGTCGGGTCGCCATTGTACTGGATTACGTGAATGTTGGCAGTTCCGGGTCCGCTTGCGCCAACGTCGACCTCGGTGATGTAGCCATCGGCTTCTGCCGGAGTTTGGAAAACGACGCTGTAATTTGCCGGCGTATTCGTCCCGGTGTTGACCAAGGCCGGCCAACCAATCACCTGCTCTGCACCCACCGTCTCTTCGAGTCCGGAAATCGAAGCATAGGCCGTCCGTGCCTTGGCGGAAACTTCGCCCGCAAATGTAGCTTTCCATTGTGGGCCATTGGTGAAACCGACCGATTTTGCCGTACTCACTGTCGGGACAGCGGCCGTGAACCACTCGCTTTCGCCATTCGGAATTGTCCCCGGCGTATAATACCAGGTGCCGGAAATCCACTGGACGCCTACAACACTGCCGGCCGGCTTCAAGATTGAAAGCCCGCTGAGAGTTGAAACGCCGGTCGCGACAATGACCTCTTGCTCGGAGACCTTCGTAAGCGTGCCGTCACCTTCAACATGGGCTATGACCACGTTCAAAATGCCGACCGTCCCCATGCCAGTCTCTAGAGCCGTCAGATACTGGTCAACGGTCTTCAGAGAGAGCGGCCAAAAGTAAACGCTTGGGTTGCTGACGGCCGTTCCCGCACCGGTAATGGCGACGGGACCGGCCTTTTGCGACCCGATCAGGGCGGCGATATCGGCCGGCGTCGACACCAAGCCAGTCTCGGTCGCAACCGGCCCTGCCGCCACTTGGTAAAGTCCGAGCTCCGTCGCCGTGACTGGCGTCCAGAAATATTCGCCAACGCCGACATTCCGGCCCAGGACCGCCGCCGCACTTGCGCCTGCCAACCCCGCC
>NZ_RZTI01000221.1:0-5306 GCF_003997275.1 Mesorhizobium sp. M6A.T.Ce.TU.002.03.1.1 | reverse complement strand
CTTCTGCTGGTCGGCGGCGGGTCGGGCGTGGTGCCGCTGATGGCGATGATCCGCCATCGCGCCGCACGCAAATCGGCGGTGCCTGCCACGCTGGTGTTTTCCGCACGGATCTGGGACGAGGTGATCTTTCGCGACGAGCTGATCGATTTCCATGATCGCCGGGACGGCTTCGATCTGGTGCTGACGCTGACGCGCGAGCCGGCCCGGCGCCCGGCGGACTATTCTCGGCGGATCGACGTTGCAATGATAGAGCAATCGATGGTGCGGCTGCCCACGCCACCAAGGTTCGCCTTTGTCTGCGGCTCGAATGCCTTCGTGTCGGCCGCCGCCCAGGCGCTGATCGATGCCGGCGTTCCGGCAAGCCTCATCCGCACCGAGCGCTACGGGGTCTAATGCATGTCGCGCAACAACCTAAAGCGCGTCGCATAAGGCCGGTCAAAACGCGACGCGCTTTAGGGCCGCCGGTCATGCCTCGATCTCGATCGCCGTCAGCGGCTTCGAACAGCAGGCAAGGATGAAGCCGTCGTCGATCTCGTGATCGAGGATGCCGCCATTGTGGCTCATCTCGACCGTGCCCGAGACCTTTTTCACCTTGCAGGTTCCGCACAGGCCGAACTCGCAGGCCGCCGGGATGCGCACGCCCGAAGCGCGCGCCGTCTGCAGCACGGTCTGGCCGGCAACGCAGTCGGCATCGACATCCGAAAGCGAAAAGCGGATTGGCGTTGCGGCTTCGGCAGGTATTTCGACCCCACCCTCTGCCGGCGAACCGAACGGGGCCGGTATTTCCTCCACCATCGGGGCCGCAAAGCTCTCCTGATGATAGTTGCCCATGTCGAAGCCGGTGGCCTCCAGCATCTGCCGCACCGCACGCATAAACGGGTCGGGGCCGCAGCAGAAGATTTCGCGCTCGCGGAAGTCTGGCGCCAGCAGCGGCAGCCGTATCGCGTCGATCCGGCCCATATGGCCGAACCAACCCTCGCGGCTGGACCGTTCCTCGATCATGAAGCCAAGCGTCAGACCCGGCATGCGGCTGCCGAGCAGCTCGAGCTCCTTGCGGAAGATGATCTCCTCGGGCTTTCGTGCACAGTTGACGAAGCCGACATCGGTCCATGGCGCGCAGTCGTTCAGCCAGCGCAGCATCGACATCATCGGCGTCACGCCGGAGCCGGCCGAAATGAACAGATACTTGGCCGCGGGATGGCTGTGCAGCGAAAAGTCGCCCGTCGGACCATAGGCCTTCACGTGAACGCCGGGCTTCAGATTGTCGAACATCCAGCGCGTGCCGAGACTGCCGGCTTGCGCCTTCACCGTCACCGCGATCGAGAACGGCCGCGACGGCGAGGAAGACAGCGTATAGGTCCGCATCAGCGGGCCGTCGGAGGTCGGCAGTTCCAGCGTCACGAATTGGCCCGGCTTATAGCGGAACCAGGTCTGGTTGTCGGAGCGGAAGGTGAAGGTCTTCACGTCAGGCGCCTCGTCGCTGACGCCGATCACCTCCAGCACCTGCAGCCGGTCGTTCCAGGGCGCCATTTCGTCGAGATGGCGGTAGAGCCCGAGGTCCGTCATTGCGTTCATCTCTTCACGTTTCTCTCAGGCGACGCTGCGCAATGCCGGCCGGCCGTCCTCGGCTAGGCGCGGCCCGATGAAGGAGGCGTACCATTCGACGAACTGGATGACGCCGCCCTCATGCAGTTCCGAATAAGGGCCGGGCTCATAGGCCGGCGACAGGATGCCGAAGGCGTTTTCCTCGACGATGCGGCGGTCCTGGTCGTTGGTCTCGGTCCATACATGGGTGAGTTCGGCAAGGTCGTAATCGACGCCTTCGACCGCGTCCTTATGGACGAGCCATTTGGTTGTCACGGCGGTTTCCGTGGCGCTGATCGGCAACACGCGGAAGGTGACCGCATGATCGCCGAGGATGTGGTTCCAGGTCGTCGGATAGTGATAGAGCAGCAGCGAGCCGACACGGTCGGTCGAAACGCTGTCGGAAAGGTTCTTCTTCACCGCGCGCCTTCCCGTCATCGTATAGCTGACGGCGTCGCGCAGCAGCGGCGCGCGGGTGGCGCGATATTGCCCAGCCGGATCGATGCGGAACTTGCTCGGCAGGCCTGCCGCCTCGCATTTGGCCCAGTGCGCCAGCATCTCAGGATCGCTGTCGGCGCCCTGCACGCCGGTCACGGTCGGTGCTTCCGGGAATGTCTTGCACAGTTCCGGATGGTTGCCGGCGCAATGGTAGCACTCGCGGTTGTTTTCCCAGACGAGCTTCCAGTTGCCCTTCTCGACGATGGTCGATTCGAAGGCGACCTTTGCCTCGCGCAGTCGGTGCGGCAGGAGGTAAGGCTCGATCATGGCGCGCATCGGCGCGAAATCCGCCGGCTCCTTGGCCAGGCAGATGAAAATGTAGCCGCCGACACTTTCGCAAGCCACCGGCTTGAGGCCGAACTGGCTCTTGTCGAAGCCATCCGCCATCTGGCGAGCGAACAAAAGCCGGCCGTCCAGCTCGTAGGTCCACTGGTGATAGGGGCAGACGAGCTTTGCCGCCGTGCCCTTGTCGGCGTTGCAGACGCGGCTGCCGCGATGCCGGCAGGAATTGTGGAAGGCATTGATCTTGCCTTGCTGGTCGCGGACCAGCACGACCGGATAGTCGCCGATCTGGGCGGTGATGTAGCTGCCCGGCTTCGGCAACTCGCAATCGTGGCCGATGAACAGCCAATCGCGATACCAGATCAGCTCCATGTCGAGCTTGAAGAAATCGGGATCGGTGTAGAAGGGCTGCTCGAGCGAATAGCCTTGCCTGCGGCCGTGCAAGAGCCTCAGCATGTCGTTGCGCGAATCCATGTCCTGTCCTCATAGCCGTCGCATCGGCCCGAAATCGGAATCGATTTCGGAAAGCACGATGCGCAATTCAAAGTCTTGGAGCGTACTTTATGTGTCCAAATGGACGCGTGTCGCTCCAAAGACTGAACTGGTGGTGATTGAGGAAGGATCGCTTGCACGCCGGCGACAGGCCAGACATGCATCATCCACCTCTTGACCGCCCACCGCGATCAGTCGAGTCTAGACATCTCGGGCTGGTTTCCGGGCTCTGGAGTGTCCTTGCGGACAGTCGCGACACCTTCCCAGGCTTGTGGCCCAGTGGTCTCCCGTTGCGACTTGAACTCCACCACCGTTGCGGGGGCAGCGCCGGGATTTGACCGGCTTCCCAATTCTCCGCTTCGTCGTCACCAAGCGGCACCTGAGATGGCGTCATCTAATCATGACGGCCAGCTGACTGTCGGCATGAAAGCGACATCGTATCCATGCGGCGCGACACGGCCCGCGAAACGTGCAGGTTGGTAATTGCAGGGCTGAAACCCATTTTTTCGGCCACCATTGTCGGCCGCCGTGACATCGAATTCCGATCCGCGGCGGAGGCAAAGAAGGTTAACAGTTTCCAAAAGTGACCATTAGCCGCTTCTAAAATCGAACCGAACGGTTCGTTTCTGTTGACAATGCGTGCATGACGCTGTGAACGCAGGTCCGCCAATCCGTCAAATCGTCAAATGGCGACTTTGGCATAAACCTTTGAAAATAAAAGATAAAGCAACGCCTGTAGAAGCGTCTGGTACAATTTCAAGGTGTAGATTCTTGGTCCACACGGAACAACTTCGTGATTGGAATCTGCGGGATGGCCTTCCCACATCGGGGCTGTCCGAACGACGCGAATTCCTTCCAAGACACGCCGCTAGCCGGACGGAAAACTAAGATACTGGAGTACCAAAAATGAAAAAGATTGCTCTTACTGCCGTCGCCGTTCTGGCCATCACCGGCAGCGCCTTTGCCGGCAGCGACCATTATGGGTCCAACGGCGCCAACCAGCCGACCGCTGAGGTCGACAGCTCGTACACGGCTTCCATTCAGAAGCCGGCTCACGCTGAAAAGCCCGCCGTCCAGGGCGCCGACCGCAACCTTTTCGGCAACAATTAACAGCTGATCCCAGACCATGATCCCGAAAAGTGGAAACCGGTTTTCGGAAAAGATCATGGTCAAACAAGAAGACAGAGCGGCGGCAGGTCCGCCGCTGGGGATCTTTAGAAATTCAGGAGTATTGGAAATGAAGAAGATTGTTCTTGCCACCGCTGCCATTCTGGCCATCTCCGGCAGCGCTTTTGCCGGTAGCGACAACTATGGATCGAACGGCGCCAACCAGCCGGCCGCTGCGGCCGATAGCTCGTACACGGCTTCGGTTCAGAATTCCGCTTCGGCGCAGAATCCGGTTCCGTCTGACGAGAAACCCGTCCACGGCAGCGACCGTAACCTCTTCGGCAACAACTAACAGCCAGTTCCATCAGCAGCGGCGGCATTTGCCTGCCGCGCTGATGGGATACGAAAATCCAGGAGCACTGAAATGAAGAAGATCGTTCTTACCGCCGCCGCGCTTTTGCTTGCTGCCGGCAGCGCCTTTGCCAACAACGACAATGTTGGCGGGACCGACATCAACAAGCAGGCGACCGTCAACGTCGACAACATGCAGACGTCTTCGGTACGCAACACCGGTTCGCCGATCTACAAGCTGCTCAATTCGTCGGGCGACGTAGAGAAGTCCGCCCCGCAGGGCAGCGACCGGAACCTGTTCGGCCGCTAGCGCATCGGCCCGAAAATCGGAATCGATTTTCGGAAAGCACGATGCGTAGGTTCAAAGTGTTAGAGCGTACTTTGTGCGTCCACTTGGACGCACGTCGCTCTAACAGCGACCTGAATGCACAAGAGCGGCGGGCTTTGCCCGCCGCTCTTGTTTTTGGCTTCGCCAAACTGCTTATACCCGGCAGTCTTGCTGCCGTTCTCAGGCCGCCTTTGCTTCCGCTTCGTGAAGCGTGAAGGACCGCCCGTCGGTATCGAAAATATGCAGGTCGCCGGCATCGGCACTCAACCGCAGCGTCGCACCCCGCTTGACCTCGACATTGCCGGGCAGCTTGGTCACCAGCGGCAGGTCGGCGCGGCCGATGTCGACATAGACGAGCTGGACCTCGCCGAGCTGCTCGACATAATCCACCGTTCCCTCGAAAAGATAATCCGCGCCGCTAGCGATCATCAGATCCTCCGGCCGCACGCCGAAGCTCACCGAAGCGCCCTTCGCTGAGGCCGGCGTGGCGATCGGCACCGTCGCCTTGCGCCCGCCGACATGGCTGACGATGGTCGGGTTGCCTGATTTGTCGATCGTCGCCGGCAGGATGTTCATTGCCGGCGAGCCGATGAACTGGGCGACGAACAGATTGCCGGGTTTCTTGTAGAGCTCCATCGGCGTGCCGACCTGCTCGATATGGCCG
>NZ_RZTI01000220.1:0-5327 GCF_003997275.1 Mesorhizobium sp. M6A.T.Ce.TU.002.03.1.1 | reverse complement strand
GCCGAGTTCTGTCGCGCCCCCCTCTGTCCTGCCGGACATCTCCCCCACAGGTGGGGAGATTGGCTGTCATCGCCGATTTCGCCAACTACAAACGTTGGAGTGTGGGAGCCGTCCTGCGAAACCGCCGATCTCCCCCCAAGTGGGGGAGATGTCCGGCAGGACAGAGGGGGGCGCGAAGGAATGCTGCCTTGGCCCGATACAGCAAGCTACGTTGCCAGCGGCAAGCTCAGCTCCGTCAGCAAGCCGCCGCCGGGGTGATTGGACAGGCTTACCTCGCCGCCGGCGCTGCGGGCGATGTTGCGGGCGATCGTCAGGCCAAGGCCGAGGCCGCCGGTCTGGCGGTTGCGGGACTGTTCCAAGCGCACGAACGAGCCGAACACGGCGTCGAGCTCGGCCTGCGGTATGCCTGGCCCCTCGTCGCGGATGGCTAGCGTGATCGTCTTTCCCGATCGATGCAGGCTGAGATGCGCCCTCTTGCCGTAGGTCACGGCGTTCTGGACGAGATTGGTGACGCAGCGCCTGAGCGCGACCGGCCGCGCAAGGCAGATGACGCCGCGCGAGCGCGTGTCGTCATTGTCGAACGAGACCTCCTCGTAGCCGTCGGCGACCGATTCCACGAGCGACCAGAAATCGATCCGTTCGCTCTTCTCCTCGGTTACCTCGAAGGTGGCGAAGTCGATCACCGAGCTGGCAATCTCCTCGATGTCGGCGAGGTCATGCGTCAGCGCGGCGCGAACCGCCGATTTCCGCAGCAGTTCGAGACGCAGCCGCATTCTTGTCAGCGGCGTTCGCAGGTCGTGCGCGAGCGCTGCTGCAAGATGTTCGCGATCCTCGACATAGTCGCGCAGCCTTGCCTGCATGGCATTGACCGCTTTTGCCGCGGTGCGGATCTCGCGACTGCCGGTCTCGATGATCGGCGGGCTCTTCAGGTCGTTGCCGATCCGTTTCACTGCGGTTTCCATCATCCGGTAGGGCGCGGTCAGCCGGCGCAGCGACCATATCGACATGGCCACCACCAGCCCGGCGATCAAGGCATAGAGCGGCAGGCTGTCGAAGCTCAATATCGGCCCCATCGGAGTGTTCGGCTCGGTGAAGTTCAGCCATTGGCCGTCGGCGAAGCGGAGCGACGCTGTCAGCTTGTCGCTCTGGGCGAAATCGGCGGCCAGCACTAGGAGGTCTCGCTCGACCTCGCCGACATCGCGACCCTCGATCGCGCCCCCGTCGTCGGCTTCCCGTGTCGCCGGATCGCGCCGAACCCGCGCATCGGTAATGCCGAATTTCGACAGCCGCCCGACCAGTATGTCCTCCAGTTCGGCCAGTTCGTCGTCGCCCGCTATCGACGAGGCGACGGCGGGCGTGTCCGAAACGGTAAGCGCGTAGGTCGCGTTGGACAGGCCGGATGCGGTGGCCTTGCGTGCTTCGGGCGAGGCGGCATGCATCAGTTGCACCAGCGAGAAGGCGCGATCATTGAGCCTGTAGAGATCGACCACGCCGTTGGCGGCGGCACGGTCGCGCGAGACGATGTAAAGCGTCGTGATCTGGCTGATCAGCAGGCCGGCGATGACGATGAGCAGCACCCAGACGGGCAGGGTCTGCGGCAGGACGCGTCTCATTCGGAGGTCGTTTCGGGCAGGAACTGATAGCCGCCGCTGCGCACGGTCAGGATCAGTTTCGGCGTTTTCGGGTCGTCCTCCATCTTGCGCCGCAGCCGGCTGACCAGAATGTCGACGCTGCGATCGAAGCTGTAGCCGCTGTCGCCGCCTGACAGTTCGATGAGCTGGTCGCGGCTCAACACGCGCTGCGCGCTCTTGACGAACGTCTGCAGCAGGTTGAACTCCGCCATGGTCAGCTCGACCCTGACGTCGCCCGGCGCCATCAGCCGACGGCGCGAACAGTCCATCGTCCAGCCGGCGAAATGGTACATCTGCCGCGAGGTGGGCCGCCGCGGCTCGGCGGCGCCGTTGCGCCTAAGCACGGCTCGGATCCGCGCCAGCAGCTCGCGCGGATCGAAAGGTTTCGGCACGTAATCGTCGGCGCCCATTTCCAGCCCGACGACGCGGTCGGTCGTCTCGGTGACGGCGGTCAGCATGATGATCGGTGTCGCATGGTTGGCGCGAAGATCGCGACAAAGCTCCAGCCCGCTCTTTCCGGGCAGCATGACGTCCAGAACGATAAGGTCAACCTGCGCGCGGCGCAGCACGGCTTCCATCTCGGTACCGTCGGCGGCGACCGACGTGTGCAGCCCTCGTTTCTGGAAGAACTCCTGAAGCAGGTCGCGAATGCCCTTGTCGTCGTCGACGATCAGTATGTGCGCGTCGGATTTCACTGAGAGCCCTGCCGTCATTGATGGCGAAACCGCCGTTCGATAATCACCCACACGATAGAATTCAGGCCATATGTTGGCCGGTGACGATAAGCGATCCCGAACAGGTTGCTCAGAAACAATCCAGAAACAAAATTCTACAGTTCGGAAAAACTCCCGAAAAAAATCAAAGGCATAAGTGGTGCCGTGGCGGTCAGGTCATCGGCTGCGGCACGCGTTACGGGATTACGGACAAACCAATGCAAAGGTTCTCGATCAGCCTGATGGGTGTGTTGCTCGGCATCTCGCTTATCACCGCCGCGGTCGAACAATCCTATGCAAAGGTGGCCGATGCAAAGGTGGCCGATACAAAGGCGGCGATCACCCGGAGCGAGCGTTGCAGCGATCTGAGCCGTCAATTCGACGAAGCCCTCGAAACCCATGCCGCGGCAACGCAGGTCACCGCGGCGAAGGCACTTCAAAGGAAGGGAAACCGGTTCTGCGCCAACAAGAAACAGGCACAGGGAATCCGGATGCTCGCCAACGCTTTGAAGCTGCTTGGAGTGACACCGATCGACCCCGTTCAGTGACGCTCAATCCGATCTGCACAACAAGGAAACGAAGCCATGAAAAAGTCCCTCCTCTCCGCTCTCGGTCTCGCCATCGCGCTTGCCTTCTCGATGCCGGTTCTCGGCGCCAGCAGCGCCAACGCCGCCACCACGACCGCGGCTGCGACGACCGCGACGACCGCTGCGCCGGCCAAGATGGTGAAGAAGGTCGCCGCCAAGAAGACCGTCAAGAAGCACAAGAAGCACGCAGTCAAGGCAGCTCCGAAGGCCTGATCCAGCGACATCTCTTGTCCACTAAGAAGACCGCTCCAGTTGCGATGCGCCTGGAGCGGTCTTCTTTTTCGTCCCAGATGGGCGGCCTCTGTCGCGGAGCCAATCGAAATTCCCGCCGGGCTTCGCTGCACCAAGCCGTTGAACGGCAACCGGCAGTTCCCACATAGGCATGGACTTGTGAACGGCCGCACCCGCTTGGAAGGCGGTTTGTGTGCGGCTCAAAATGGACGATCGCTTTCGTTCATGTCAGAATAAAAGCGAAATTCTTGCGCGCAACTGCCGGGTTCCGATGCCTGAAATCACGACAAAACCCCGCACCAAGACGCAGCCGAAGATCGAACGGCCGAAGCTCTACAAGGTCATCCTCCTCAATGACGACTTCACGCCGCGCGAGTTCGTGGTGACGGTGCTCAAGGGCGAATTCAAGCTGAGCGAAGACCAGGCGCGGCGGGTGATGATCACCGCTCATCAGCGCGGCGTCTGCGTCGTCGCCGTCTTCACCAGGGACGTCGCCGAGACCAAGGCGACGCGGGCGACCGATGCCGGCAAAGCCAAGGGCTATCCGCTGATGTTCACGACGGAGCCGGAGGAGTAGTGCGGTTCGCGTTCTTCCTTCTCCCCTTGTGTGGGAGAAGGTGGCCGAGCGAAGCTCGGTCGGATGAGGGGTGCTCCAGCTTGGCACTGCCGACACTCCGTCCAACACCCCTCAACCGTCTTGGCGCTACGCGCCAATCCACCTTCTCCCACAAGGGGAGAAGGAAAGACGATGCTGCTACCGCCCTTCGCGGTACCACATCGAGCCCAATGCCAGAAGCAGCAGGCCGAGGCCGAGGAATCCGCCGAACAGTGGCACGCGCGAGACCGCCTTCAGCACGCTGTCGTCGGTGGTGCGCAGGCCGATCCAGTCGTTGCCGCTCGCGGCGCCCGAAGCGCGGACCGGGACGACCGAGGGCAGCGTCACGCCGCCTGTGAGGTTGCCGACGGTCGACCCAAGCGCCGATGATGGCGCCAGCCGGCGCACGCTGCCGCCGGTGGCCTCGGCCGGCGCTTTCAGCCGGCCCTCGGTGGAGACGACGTCGGTGAATTCAGGCGCATTGACCGGGCCGACATGGGCAAGCGCCTTCAGGTCGCCATTGCCGACCTGGTAGAGGCCGATCTCATTGGTCTCGATGCTGCCCAGGAAGACGCCGGGCTCGGCCCTCTCGAGCTTGACGGTCAGCGCCTTGCCGGACGGGGTGATGATTTGCGCCGGGCCGGGGTCGTCGCTCATTGTCTGGCGGCGGATTTCCAGCATCATGCCGCGGCCGTCGGCGGTCAGCCGCTCTTCCTCGAGCTCGGGCTCCTTCATCAGCCAATGGGCGATGCGGCGATAGAGCTGGACATGCGGGCCGCCGCCCTCGAAGCCGCGCGCCCACAGCCAGCCCTGGTCGGACAGAAACATGCCGACGCGGCCTTCGCCCTTGCGGTCGAGCAGGAGCAGCGGACGGTTGTCCGCGCCCTTCATCACCGCCTCGCCCTCGGGGTTCTCGACGCCGATGGTGCGGAACCAGCGGCTCCAGTGCGGCGGCTCGGTGGCGGAGCCGTCGAGTCCGCGCGTCACCGGATGGCGCTGGCCGAGCTCGGTGAGGCGTGGATAGAACGCCTTGTCGACAACTTCGCCGGTCGGCATCGCCGGCAGCGCCGACATCAAAGGCGTGCGGGCGATCGAGCTTTCACCGGCATACTCGGGCCCTGCCGCGATCAGCAGCGCGCCGCCTTTCTCGACATATTCGGCGATGTAGTCGTAATAGAGGATCGGCAGCACGTCGCGGTGCTGGTAGCGGTCGAAGATGATCAGGTCGAAATCCTTGATCTTCTCGACGAACAGCTCGCGCGTCGGAAACGCGATCAGCGACAATTCGTTGATCGGCGTGCCGTCCTGCTTCTCCGGCGGCCGCAGAATGGTGAAGTGGACCAGATCGACCGAGGCGTCGGACTTCAGCAAATTGCGCCAGGTGCGCTCGCCGGCATGCGGCTCGCCGGAGACCAGCAGCACGCGCAAATTCTCGCGGATGCCGTCGATCAGCGCGATGGCGCGGTTGTTGGTGTCGGTGAGTTCGCCGGGCTCGGGATCGATGGCGAGTTCGACGATGTTGCGGCCGGCGCCGGGAATGGTCACCTGCAGCGGCATGCCCTGGCCGATG